>NZ_JAMYSA010000065.1:0-36546 GCF_040321735.1 Mesorhizobium sp. M0293 | reverse complement strand
CCCCCCCCCCCCCCCCACCCCCCCCCCCCCCCCCCCCCCACCCCCCCGCCCCCCCCCGGGCCCCCGGCCCCGGGCGCGCGCCCCCCCCCCCCCCCCCCCCCCCCCCCCCCCCCCGCGCTGACCGAGGAGCTTTTCGACGCGCTGCTGGAACTGCGACTGAAGCGCTTTCGCGAGCTTGGGCGTTTCGACCTCCTGACGCAGGCTCCGGTCGTCGACTTCTATCGCGACGCGGCACTGCGAGGCCTGTCCGATGGATCGGTGCGGCTGTTTGGGCTGCGCGTCGGTGAAGCCTGGCTCGCCTCCATCTACGTGCTGGCCAGAAAAGACACGCTTCACACCCTCCTGCTCGGCATCGACCAAAATGCGGTCGCCAATGTCTCACCCGGCCTGACGATGATGGGCAAGCTGATGATGTGGGCGCGCGGAAATGGTTTCGACTATTTCGACCTGTCGGTCGGCAGCCAGGGCTACAAGGAACATATCGGCGCCTCGAGTTCGGTTCTGGCTGAGATCTGCGAACCGATAACGGTGCGGGGCAGGGCTGCGAACGCAGCCATTTTGCTGCGCAGCCGGGCCGAAGGCATGGTGCGGTCGCACCCGCGGCTGCACAAGGCCGGCCAGAACCTGATGCGTCGCTTGCGGCGATTGAAGGACTGATTCTAGTCGCATTCGAACTCGCTGAGCCCGTCTGCCCAAGGGAAGACCTCGTGGCCACATCTCGCGGTTGATTCATGTCAAAGCGGATCGGCGTCCCTGCGCTTATCTGATCTCCTGTCTTGGGAAGGACGCAGGCGGGTGGGCGGTCCCTGTCGGCAAGCTGAAAAAGCTCCAGCGAGGGCCGCCCGCAACCTTTGGCGAAAGTTTGCCCTGCATTGCCGTTCGTGCCAGGCAAACACCTGAAATTGACAGGACACCTCGTCTCCGTCATCCTTGAAGCCAGTCGCCAAGCCGCGGACAGCGGCCGCGTTGCGTGTCAGGGCGACCGAGGGCAGCGTCATGTTCAGTCCCGTCATCGGCCAGAATTCCAAGCGCGCCGCGGTGCGCAAGGCGCTCGACCGCCACAAGGTCTACATCACCGCGCAGAGTTTTTCGGCCGGCACCTACCAGGCCCGCGTTCTGGTCGACGGCGAGGCCTATTGGGTCGATGAATTCCGGCTTGCGCAGTTGCAGCAGGGGCTGTCGCCGGCCGAGCTAGAATTGACGCCGGCCACCGACGATTGAGAGTGTAACTTCCATCCGTTCGTACCGCCGGGAAATCCGAAATGCTGGCGGGAAAGCCGTAGTTGCCGCCACCGACACCTGACCCATGCCGTCCCCCAAGCTCAAAACCTATCGCGCCAAGCGCGAATTCTCGAAGACGCCGGAACCGGCCGGCGGGCTCGTTGCCGGCGAAGGCAACCGCTTCGTCGTCCACAAGCATCACGCCACATCAGATCACTATGATCTGCGGCTGCAGGTCGGCGACGTCTTGAAGAGCTGGGCGGTGCCACGCGGGCCTTCGCTCAATCCGGCCGACAAGCGCCTGGCGGTCGAGACCGAGGATCATCCGCTCGAATATATCGACTTCGAGGGTGTCATCCCTGAGGGCGAGTATGGCGGCGGGCCGATGATCGTTTGGGACACCGGCACCTGGGCGCCGATGGACGATGTCGAAAAGAGTTTCAGGACCGGCGCCTTCAAGTTTCGCCTTGCCGGCGACAAGCTCAATGGCGGCTGGATGCTGACCCGGCTGAAACCAAAGCTTGGCGAGGACGAGAACAGGAAGAACTGGCTGCTGTTCAAGGAGCGCGACCTTGCCGCCGACACCGTGCTCGATATCTTGGAAGCGCGGCCCGAAAGCGTCAAATCCGGATTGCGCATAGAGGAACTCGTGGCGCCGGCGAAACCGGCCGCCAGATCCGCGCCGAAGCCAGGTTCGTTGAAGCCCGGCACGCTGCCGGGGGCGTTCAAGGCGCCGATGCTTGCCCGCATCGAGCCGCAGCTGGCCACGCAGGTGCCAAACCCGCCGTCTGGCGAGGACACCGGGGAGACATGGCTGCACGAGATCAAATTCGACGGCTACCGCACCATGGCGCATCTCAGCGACGGTGTGGTCAAGCTCATCACCCGTGGCGGGATCGACTGGACGAAGCGCTATGGCGACCTGCCCGGCGCCTTTGCGAAACTGCCGTGCCGCGACGCCATCATCGATGGCGAGATCGTCGTGCTCGACGCCAGGGGCATCAGCCGCTTCGCGCTGCTGCAGGACGCGCTGGCAGAAGGCGCCGGCAGCAAGCTGCACTTCTACGCCTTCGACCTTCTCTATCTCGATGGCTGGGACCTGACCAAGGCGCCGCTTGTCCGGCGCAAGGCATTGCTGGCGCAGATGCTGTCGGGCCTCGGCGCCAATTCCGCCATCCAGTTCTCCGACCATGTCGAGGGCTCGGGGCAGGGGCTCTACGATCAGGCGTCGGAACTCGGGCTGGAGGGCGTCGTCTCCAAGCGCGCCACCGCAACCTATCAGAGCGGCCGCACCAAGAGCTGGACCAAGACCAAGGCGTTGCAAAGCGGCAATTTCGTCATTGCCGGCTACACCACGTCGGATGCGGCCGAGGGCCTGGCAGCCCTCGGCCTTGCCGAATTCGAGGACGGTGAATTGCACTATCGTGGCAAGGTCGGCACCGGCTTCGATGCCGGGACCGCCGCTGAATTGCTCGCCAGGCTGGAGCCGCTCACAGCAGGGGCGACGGCGCCGGAGGGGGCGCCGCGCGAAATCATGCGCGAGATGAACTGGGTGAAGCCGTTGCTCTCGGCCCGCATCCACTATGCCAACCGCACATCGGACAATGCGCTGCGCCACGCGGTGTTCAGAGGCTTGCGCGATGTCGGCCTGTCGACGCCGGTGTCCTCGACACGCAAGCGGCTGATCGCCGAGGCTGATCTCGCCACCATCTGGGTGACCAACCCAACGCGGCGGCTGTTCGGCAAGACCGGCCCGACCAAGCTCGACATCGCCGTCTACTACGCGCTGGTAGGTGACTTCATGCTGCCGCACATTCTCGGCCGGCCGGTGTCGCTGGTGCGCTGCCCCACCGGCCTGCCGAAGGACTGTTTCTTCCAGCGCCATGCCTTCACCGGCATGCCGCCCTCGGTGGTGACGTTCGAGGCGACTAACTCCGAAGGCGAGACCAAATCCTATCTCTCGGTGGAGGGCGCAAAAGGTTATCTGGCGCTGGCGCAGTTCGGCGTCGTCGAGTTCCACACCTGGGGCACCCACCGCACCAGCCTCGACAGGCCCGACCAGATCGTCTTCGACCTCGACCCGGGTGAGGGGATTTCCTGGCGCGAGGTGGTCGAAGCCGCGGTGCACATCAAGGGCGAGCTGGAAGGGCTGGGGCTGGTGCCGTTCGCCAAGACGTCCGGCGGCAGCGGCATCCACATCACAGTGCCGGTGACGGGCAAGCAGAACTGGAAGAAGCTGCACCAGGCGACCAGCGCCATCGCCACGCATCTGACGGCCACCGCGCCCGATGCCTTCACCACCACCATGGGCAAGGACAATCGCAAAAGGCGCATCTTCATCGACTATCACCGCAATGCGCGCGGCCACACCTCGGCGGCGCCCTATTCGCTGCGCGCCCGCACCAACCTGCCGGCCTCGACGCCGGTGAGCTGGTCGGATCTCGAATCCATCGATGCGCCGCAGGACCTGAACTATTCCTCGCTGCCGGGGCTGCTCGCGACGTCAGGGGATCCATGGGCGGATATTGACGAGTTCGCGCGGGATTTGCCTACCTTGAAGAACTAGGGTTGGCGAAGCCGAGCCCAGAATCCATCGACGCTTCCGACAATTTGAATTATTCTCCACTCACGACCTCAAAGACGTAACGGAAGATTTCGTCAGGAATTTCCCTGTATCGTGCGGGGTCGGTGTAGGATTTGCGCAGCCTCGTTCGTCCTTCGGACGAAAAGCGCTGCAGTAAATGTCAGTGCATGGCCGCGTAGGAGTGTTTCATGGCGCCCAGGGCAAGTTGGAAAGGTTATCTCAAACTCAGTCTGGTCAGCTGTCCGGTGCGGCTATACCCCGCCACCAGCGCCAGCGAGCGCATCAGCTTCAACCAGCTGCACAAGAAGACCCACAACCGCATCAACATGAAGCCGGTCGACCCGGAACTCGGGCTGGTCGAGCGTTCGGATCTGGTCAAGGGCTATGAGTATGAGGACAAGCAGTACATCATCATCGATGATGCCGACCTCGACGCGGTGCGCATCGAATCCAACCACACGATGAACATCGAGGCTTTCGTCGACGAGGACGAGGTCGACGTCATCTATCAGGACGCGCCGTACTATCTGGCGCCCGATGGCGCGATGGCGGAGGAAACCTTCGCCGTGCTGCGCGAAGCCATGCGCAAATCCGGCAAGCTGGCGATCGCCCGCCTAGTGCTGTCCAGCCGGGAACGCGTGGTGACGATCGGCGCGCGCGAGAACGGGATGTTCGTGTGCACGTTGAGGAACCCGAACGAAGTGCGAGGTACGGCTGAGTATTTCGGCAACATCCCTGCCGGCAAGCCCGATGCGGAAATGCTGCAGCTGGCCGAAGCGCTGATCAAGCAGAAGGAAACCACCTTCGATCCAAAGAACTATGAGGATCGCTACGAGGCAGCACTCATGACGATGATCCGCGAGAAGCTGAAGGGCCACAAGCCGATCATCGCGGCGGCACCCGAGCGCGGCAATGTCATCAATTTGATGGATGCGCTGAAGGCCAGCCTGTCGCAGTCGAAGCCGCCGGCCAAGTCGAAGAGCAAGGCCGACGAGGTCGCCAAGCCTGCCGCGAGGAAGATGGCAGCGGGCGGTGCTGCTGAAAATCCGCTGAAGGCCAATCTGCTGAAGGCGGTCGGCAAGAGCAAGAAATGACGGCACAAGCCGTCCCGGGGGCCGTTTTCGGCACCATCGGCGCGCTGGCGGCGTTTCCGCTGCGGCTGGCAGCACGCGAAGTCGAGCGCCAGCACGGCCAGTTGCGGCGCGGTGTTGTCAGGCGCACCACGCATGTCGTGTTCGGGCGGACACTTTTGGCCAAGGCCGTGCTCTCCAGGAACGGTGACGCCGAGATCGAGCGCCGCGTCTCCGCCGAGCGCGCGGCTGGGCGCGTACTCGTCAGTGAAAGCGGCTTCCTGCGCCTGCTCGGGCTGATGAAGGCGCCGGAAGCATCTTCGCTGTCGCGGCAATCGCTGATCGAGCAATCGCGGCTATCGGGCGCCGATCTCGACCTGCTCAGCCTGTTCGATGCGTTCGAGCATGACGCAGAACCCTATTCCTTCCGCGACCTGATCCTGGCGCGCAAATATGCCGGGCTCATAGCCGGCGGTGCGACATGGGGCGCGATCGCGCGCTCCGTCCATCGTTCGGGCCCGGTCGCTTCGCTGACCGCCAAGTCGCTCAATGTCGGCTCACAGCATGGGCGCGCTGACGCGATCTATCTCGACGGTGGCCAGAGCGAACTCGATGGGCAATTGCTGTTCGATTTGGGCAACGCCGGTTCAACTGGCGACGACACGCTGGAAGAGCTGTTTGCCGAGGCGGAAGCGGCGGAGGAGGGCGGTGACCATGATGGAGCTGCCGCGCTCTATCAGCGCTGTCTGGCCATCGACCCGAGCGACGCGATTGCGGCCTTCAACCGCGCCAACTGCCTGCGCGCCGGCGGCCACGCGGCGGACGCCGCGCACGATTACGCCCGGGCGATAAAACTCGATCCGGCCTTTGTCGAGGCCTGGTTCAACCTTGCCGGGCTGATGAGCGAGCAAGGCCGCGAAACCTCGGCGCGAAGGCACCTGCAGAAGGCGATCGCGCTCGACAAAACCTATGCCGATCCGGTGTTCAACCTCGCCCGACTGGAATTCGACGCCGGCAATCTGCTGGAGGCGCGGCGGCTGTGGGCGCGGTATCTGGAACTCGACGCGGATTCCGAATGGGCTGGGGTTGCGGCCAAGGGGGTGCAGTTCGTGGATATGCAGCTGGCGCGGACGGCGGGGTGAGTGGAATTTATGCTGGCGCTTGAACACCCCCCTCTGGCCTGCCGGCCATCACCCCCGCAAGGGGGGAGATTGGATGTCACCACCGCCTTCGCCAATCATGACCATTGGAAAGTGAGCGAGACGGCAAATCTGCCCAATCTCCCCCCTTGCGGGGGAGATGTCCGGCAGGACAGAGGGGGGTGCGAAGGAACGCGGCCTTTCTCGGAAGGTCGCCCCATGACCACCTTCCTCTTCGACGGCCACGACACCGCCCCCGTCACCATTCTGCTCGCCCATGGCGCCGGTGCATCGATGGATTCGCCCTCGATGACGGCCACCGCCAAGGCGCTGGCCGCGGCCGGCTTCCAGGTCGCGCGCTTCGAATTCCACTATATGGCCGCACGCCGCTACGGCCATCGCAAGCCACCGCCGCGGGCCGAGACGGTGAACCCGGAATATATCAAAGCGATCGCCGATCTCAGGGCCAAGGGCGTGACCGGTCCGCTGATCATCGGCGGCAAGTCGATGGGCGGGCGCGTCGCCTCGATGGTGGCGGACGAGATGCTTGCCAAGAGCGAGATCGCCGGGCTGGTCTGCCTCGGCTACCCCTTTCACCCGCCGGGAAAGCCGGACCAATTGCGCACCAAGCACCTTGCCGGATTGAAAACGCCGACGCTGATCTTCCAGGGCACGCGCGACGAGTTCGGCACGCCCGACGAAGTCGCTGGCTACGGGCTCTCCGACAGCATCGAGGTTGTCTGGCTGGAGGACGGCGACCACGACCTCAAGCCGCGCAAGAGCATCTCGGGCTTCTCTGCCGCCGATCATCTGAAGACATTGGCCGAGACGGTGAAGGCGTGGTCGGGCCGGATCGTCGCCTGACCTTCGATGAAGATCGCCTCGTTCAACATCAACAACATCAACAGCCGGCTGGACAATTTGCTGGCGTGGCTGGCGGCGGCAAAGCCCGATGTCGTCTGCCTGCAGGAGTTGAAGGCGCGTGACACGCAGTTTCCGCGCTCTGCTCTAGCCGCGGCCGGCTATGGCGCGGTGTGGAAGGGCGAGCCGACCTGGAACGGCGTCGCCATTCTCGCGCGAGGTTCGGAACCGGTGCTGACCCGCGATGGCTTGCCGGGCGATGATGCCGACAGCCAGAGCCGCTACATCGAGGCAGCGGTGAACGGCATTGTCATCGCTTGCCTCTATGCGCCGAACGGCAATCCGCAGCCCGGCCCGAAATTCGCCTACAAGCTGGCATGGCACGCGCGACTGGAGGCGCATGCCGAACAGTTGCTCGACACCGGCCTGCCTGTGGTGCTGGCCGGCGACTACAACATCGTGCCCGAACCGCGCGACATCTATGCCACCCACTCCTATGACGACAACGCGCTGGTGCAGCCGGAAAGCCGGGCCTCCTTCGCCGCCTTGATCGAGCAGGGCTGGACGGACGGCCTGCGCAAGAAGCATCCGAAGGAAACGCTCTACACATTCTGGGATTATCGCCGCAACCGCTGGCCGCGCGACGCCGGGCTTCGGCTTGACCACATCTTGCTGTCGAAGAAACTGGCACGGCGCCTGACCGCCGCCGGCATCGACCGCGACGTGCGCGGTGAGGACGGCGCCAGCGACCATGCGCCGGTGTGGGTGGAGCTGAAGTAGGCGATTGGTTCCAAGCCATTTGCGACGGGCGCGTTGGAAGCGACGGATCAGAGATCCTCTCGGCGATGAGGAACGGACACGTCCTGGAGACGCGGCCGCTGGCCTCAGGCGCCGCCTTCAGCTTCGATCTGGCACTGATGCCGACACGGCTCTCATCAGTGACGGCGGCTTTGAGCGGAGGTTGACGCTGTCGCCCTATCCGGCCGATCTCGGCTTGCTGTCGCCGCAAACCGCTGACACTGATGCCGCCCTGGAAACGATCGATTTCGACGATGTGACGTCGCGCACCTTCAGGAAAATTCCGTCCGGCCATGCCGGGCTGGCGTGGCGCAACCTGAATGCGATGGCGTGCGACTACACCAAGGACAGCCAGGGTTATGTCAATGGCAACGTTTCTGGCGACCATGTGGTCTACCGGCCGAATTCAGCTCAATATGGTAACGCGTGTTCGCCTGTCGACGAAACACTATTGGTAAATGGTCTTGGACGACCTGGTCCTGACGCGCTGAAATTTGGCGCATCAAGATCAGGCTGCGCAGAAATTATTGCGGTATCGGATTCGAGGCGCCGTTTCCCGCTGTGATCGCCGAAAGGCTCCCTTTTTTCAGAAAAACCGGCTTGGCGTAGGTCTTCATCATCGTGGTCTCTCCTGAATCCCTTGGCGATGATGGCAGATACGCGACCTGTGCCAACCAAGCCGGGTGCCCACAGCAGGCTCTTGGCGACACGCGCTTGCCGCTGATAGTCTCGACCCTGATGACCGCATTGCACATGCCTTGATCGTCTCCCCTGCCGTGCTATGTAAAAATCATGTCAGCACCCAGCCTCGCGGCCAACGCGCCGCTCATTGTCATCGATCTCCAGACCGGCATGTTCGACGGTGTGCACGAGCCGCCGATCCATGATGCGCCAGGCGTTGTCGAGCGTGCCCGAGCGGTGATCGACTGGGCGCGGCGCAACGGGCGCAAGGTTGCTTTTGTCAGGCACGATGGACCCGCGGGCGATCCGCTGGCGCCGGGTGAACCTGGATGGCCGGTGTGGCCGGCACTTGGTCAGGCCGAGAACGAGCCGACCTTTGCCAAATCCGTGGGCGATGCCTTCAGCAATCCCGCCTTCGGCGACTGGGTTGCCGGGCAGGGCGCTGGCGCGGTCATACTGGTGGGCGCACAGACCGATTTTTGCGTAGCGGCGACGGTCAAGGGCGCGATGGCCAGAGGGCTTGAGGTGACCGTGATTTCCGATGCCCACAGCACGCTGGACAATGCCAGCGAGAGTGCCGAGCAGGTCATCGCCCGGCACAATGGCGAATTCGCCGAGGCCGGCGTCAATCTAATGACGACGAAGGCGCTGGTCGGCGGCTGAATCTCTCACGAATTTGGCGGCGGGCTGTCTCTTCGCGCGGTGGATGACAGCGCCGGGCGCCTGCCGTGGTCGACGCGGACGGGGGGGCGCATGTTGGGATGGCTCGGGCGCCCGCGTCAACCAGGGCGGCTCGTACCGCCGCATTAGCAGCATTGCACATTGCACGCCGGCCGAAACTTCCGCGAAAGCGGAATAGGCCGGGGCTAAAGTGCGGATTCGGTGCCCGAATCTCGGCGCGCCAAAAACAGTTCTCTTTCTTGCGGCATTGACCGCCGGTGGGCGAGCGGCGACGACTGGCGCGGCTGTATGTTCCCACCGGTGCGTTCAGGCTCGATCAGTTTGCCGCTTGGTCATCCGCCGCCTGCATCGATCGGGCGGGCGGCGAAGACAGCGCGTGTTGATCCGATGGCGGCCCGCTGAAATAGAGAGAACTGCCCAGGACGAGGAACACGATGCCCACCGCCATCAACCCGACCATCAACACAGCAATCGCCGTACCCGGGCCGTGGCCTGTGTTGATGATTGTGGATCGATGGGGCATCGCGCTGTTCCTTTGAATTGGATGCCGGCTGTTGTCCTGCAAGGTCTTTGCGGACAAACGACAAGCGGCGCCCGATGTTCCCTTGTGCGGGCTTCAATCGGTCACGTCGGGCTTTTGCGTTTTCCTGTGGGACCAAGGTCTTGGCAGCCGGACGCAAAGGTCCAAGGGACCCTGTTCGGTTCCGGCAATGTCCATTGGACGTTCCATTATTTTAGTCAAAACTGATATAATGCCCGGGCTAAAAACTTAGCCGGCCAAGCGTCTTTCGCCAATAATTCGGGCATGGAAAATGTGGTTTTGGCAAGATGCCTCTCACTCCGAGGCATCGAGATACGCTTCTGGAGCCCGACCAGTTCGCGTTCATCGGGGATAAGAGACGCCGCCCGCCCAAGTGATCCGGCTTACGTCTCGTCGAACCGCCCCTCGCGGGTCGGATGGCGCTTGATCGCGGCTTCTTCCTCGTCGTCGGGCAGCGCTTCATCGCTGTTCTGGTAGGCGTTGTCGTCGTCTTCTTCGGGCTGTTCGCCATCCTTCTCGGTGTCATAGCGGACGTCGCCGTTTTCGGAGCCAGGCAGGATCTGGCCGCCCTTGACCGCGTCCCAATCCTGTTGCTCGATGGTCGGGCCATCGGCCCGCGGTGCATCATCTTCGATGTCGGTGCGTGGTTTGCTGCGCGGTGCCATGCTGGCCTCCAATCCTTGAAAAGACTGGAGGCGAAACTCGTGTTGCCGGGGGTTTGTTCCCGCGCCCGACGTGCAAAGACTGGGCGTGGTTCTGGATTGCCGCCGGCTTGCACGTCAGCCTAGCCACCACCACCGGGATTGTCGACGGTGGCCGTATAGTTGGCGAACACGCGGTTCCAATCGTGCTGGCTGCCCGGTGGACTGTTGGCCACCTTGCGCCAGAAATCGAGATGGCCCTTGTTGGCCTTGTTCATGATCACTTCCTGCATGTGGTAGGAAGGCAGGCCGAGCCTGTTCAGCGCGGCAAAGGTCGACCACGTGCCGGTGCGGCCGAAACCAGCCCCGATCAGCTTGAGTGTCATTTCCCCATCCCAAAAGGACTGACATTCTCCGATATTCCAGTCCATGAGGATTACGCTGCGCCTGGAGGGAAAACAACGCAATAAAATTCTCATGACTGGTTTAGTCGACCAGCGGACTGCAATGTGTCTGTCGTGGCCAGACCCATCTTGTCTTGCTCGTGAGCAAGGCAAGTCCGGTGAACGGCGCCACCGATCACGACAAACATCAAGGTGAAGCGCATTAATATCTGTCCCAGATAGGCCACTTACCCGTGAAGCCTGAGAGCTATTCCGCGCCAATTTTCGAGCATCGTTACAACAACCATTGAATACCTTGGCCAAGCTCGTGATGCCTTCAATTCTGGAATTGGGAATGGAACCCCGGACCGGCGGTGGAGTTTTCATGTAGGGTGGGGTTTCAGTTATGACAGGAGAATGGTCATGAAACTTTATCTTTCGAGCGCAGCGGCCGCGATCGTCCTGATGGGCGGTATCGGTGCGGCGCTGGCGGAAAATGTCGTCGTCGTCGAGCCGCAGCAGGAGACGGTCGTTCGCGAATATATCAAGAGGGAGCCGCTTGCGTCGGTGAACCTTCTGGGCGTCGAACTCAAGCTCGGCTCGTCGGTGCCGGATACGGTCGAACTGCGTGAGGTACCCGACGTCAGATATCGCGTCGCCGTTATCAATCACAAGACGGTCCTGGTCGATCCAGACACCCGTCAGATCGTCGAGGTGCTGCGCTGAATGATGGCATCGACACAAAGGTTTCCCGCGTCGGACCTGCCTTGGGAAAAAACCCGTCACGACTGCCAGTCGTGGCGGGCTCTATTTTTGAGGCCAGCCGTGGGTCGGGCGGGAGCATTGATCGCCTCGGCCTGCGTGATCGGCCGCATGCATTGGACTGGCAAAGTCGTCCGCCAGGGTGCAGGGTTGCAGTCGTGCGAAACGTTCGTAAGCCGGCATGTTGATGCCTCGAATGCGCGCCGGCCGGCCGAGATTTGAAAGCCCTTCGATGACCATCTCGCCCATCGAGACTATTCGCGATGACGCTCCGCGCATCCTGCTTCTGCTTGGCAGTGCGCCCGACGCGGTGCGTTGCGAGCCCTGGCCGAAGCAGGCGTTCAGCCGGATCGTCGCTATCAACAATGCCTGGCAGGTGCGCCCCGACTGGGATTTCCTCGTCCATGCCGGCGATTTCCCGTCGGAGCGGCTGCCCCACGACGCGACCTTGCGACAGGCTCAGATATTCAGCGCCACGCAATATGTTCCGGCGCAAAACGCCTTCGGCGGCTTCGTCTATGCCGGCGCCACGATGGCGCTGACCGCTGCATATTGGACCATTCACAGCCAGAAGCCCGATGTACTGGCATTCCTGGGCTGCGACATGATCTACGACCGGCCGGACAAGACGCATTTCTATGGTATCGGCCGTCCCGATCCGTTGCGCGATGACGTCACTTTGCGCAACCTCGAGGCCAAGTCGGCACGCTTGCTCGTTCAGGCGCTGAAACATGGCTGCCTGTGCATCAATCTGTCCGACCTGCCGCGCAGCCGGCTGGTCTTTCCCAGGCTCGCCTTCGACGAACTTGGCGGCCTTTCGCACGTCCGGATTGCCGAGATGAAAGCGGACATTCTTGGCAACATCCGGCTCGACAAGGCCGAAAAGGCCGAGGAGATCGAGAGGGACCTCGGCTATTTCTACGAAGACGGCATGTACTGGAACCATCTCGACGAGATCGACGAGACGTTTCTTGCCGACATCGACAGGCTGTGGATGTCGGCCGTCGAGTAGAGGCGGGCGGGTTGATCGGCCCGTTGTCCGCTAAGCTTACTCCGCCGCCAGCCTGTCCTGCGTCTTCGTCTCGAAATCGCTGGCGTCGTGGCGCTCGTGCAGTTGCACGGCAGGCTCGCCGAAGGCACGGTTGACCATGCGGCCGCGCTTGACCGCCGGGCGTGCGTCGATCGCCTGGGCCCAGCGCTGCACATTCTTGTACTCCTGCACGGACAGGAACTCGGCGGAATCATTGTACATGCGGCCGAGCGCCAGCCCGCCATACCAGGGCCACACCGCCATGTCGGCGATGCTGTAGTCCTTGCCGCCGAGATATTCCGTCTCGGCCAGCCGGCGGTCGAGCACGTCCATCTGACGCTTCACCTCCATCGAGAAGCGGTCGATGGCATATTCGAACTTTTCCGGCGCATAGGCGTAGAAATGGCCGAAGCCGCCGCCCAGATACGGCGCCGAGCCCATCTGCCAGAACAGCCACGACAGCACCTCGGCGCGGGCCGGCTGTTCGCTGGGAAGGAATTCGCCGAATTTTTCGGCGAGATAGACCAGGATCGATCCTGATTCGAAGACGCGCACCGGCGTCTTGCCGCTGCGGTCCATCAGAGCGGGAATCTTGGAGTTGGGATTGACCTCGACGAAGCCGCTGCCGAACTGGTCGCCATCGTTGATGCGGATCAGCCAGGCATCGTATTCGGCGCCCTTGTGGCCGCGTGCCAAAAGCTCCTCCAGCATGACGGTCACCTTGACGCCGTTCGGCGTCGCCAGCGAATAGAGCTGCAGCGGGTGCTTGCCGACGGGCAGTTCCTTGTCATGCGTCGGGCCGGCGATCGGCCGGTTGATGCTGGCAAAGGCGCCGCCACTCGGCTTGTTCCATGTCCATACTTTCGGCGGGGTGTAGTCAGTCATCTCGGGGCCTCGTGTTCGGGGGGCTTGTGGAAAGGATGGGCAGATCCATCTACAACTAGGGCTGCGGATCGGGAAGTTCAACTTGCGTTGAACTATTGGTTTATACCGGCGCCGCGGCGAGCTTCTCCTCCGCAAGGGGGAGCAGGTCAGCACTACACCCCTTGCACCATCTCCCATGCGGCATAGGTATAAGAGACATCGCCTCGCCAGAGCATTGCACGCAGGACAAAAGCATGACCATCAATCCCAATCCGCGCTCCGTCGTTGCCGTGCGGGCCACCGTTCCCGAAGATGCCTTTACGGCCGGGGCGCTCGGCACGCTCAGGGAAGGCAGCGGCGTCGTCATTCGCAATGACGGTTTGGTGCTGACCATCGGCTATCTCATCACCGAGGCGGACGAAGTCTGGCTGACCAGCCATGACGGCCGCGTCGTTCCCGCGCATGCGCTGGCCTATGACCAGGAATCGGGCTTCGGCCTGGTGCAGGCGCTGGCGCCGCTCGGCCTGCCGGCCGTGGCGCTGGGCGATGCCGGCAAGGCCAGGATCGGCGACGCGGTCGTGCTGGCCGACGGTATCGGCCAGTCGGTGCAGGCCAAGATCGTCACCAAGCAGGAATTCGCCGGCTATTGGGAGTATCTGCTCGACGAGGCGATCTTCATCGCGCCGGCGCACCCGTCCTGGGGTGGTGCCGGGCTGTTCGGAGCCGACGGCTCGCTGCTCGGCATCGGTTCGTTGCGCCTGCAGATGAGCCGTAACGGTGAGGTCGCCGACATCAATATGGTGGTGCCGATCGATCTGTTGCCGCCGATTCTCGACGATCTGCTGACGCGCGGCCAGGTGGCCAAGCCGCCGCGCCCGTGGCTCGGCGCCTTGTCGGCCGAAAGCGATGGCAGAGTGGTCGTGATGAGCGTCACCGAAGGCGGTCCGGCAGCCAAGGCCGGCCTGCGCGAGGGCGACATCATCTCCGACATCCGCGACGGCGCGGTCGACGGGCTGGCCGATTTCTACCGCAAATTGTGGGAGAGCGGCTCGGCCGGTGCCGAAATCCCGATGCGGGTACTGCGCGACGGCCGCGAAACCTGGCTGCGCGTCAAGTCGGCCGACCGCGGCAGTTTTCTGAAAAAGCCGCAGTTGCAGTAGGCGCATCAGCCACGCGATGCATCCAAGACTGCTCAAGACCTTCCTGGCGGTGGCACGAAGCCGCAACATCAAGTGTGCCGCCGAAGGCCGATTGCATTGTTTCGCTCAGCGCACCAGCGGACTTTCCCAGACGACAAACAGCAGCGCTTTCAACTGGGCAAAGCGCTCTGGCCCGAGTTCGGTGCGCCACTCCTCCTCGATGTCGCGCAGGATATCGACCATCTTCCAGAAGGCGGCGTGGCCACGTTCGGTGGACCGCACCACGCGTGCGCTGCCGTCGCCGGGAATGTCGGAGCGGATGAGATAGCCGTAACCTTCGAGACTGCTGAGCAGCTGGTTGACGGCCTGCTTGCTCATGCCGGCACGCTCGGCGATGGTGCCAGGCCGCGCGCCGTCCGGGCCGGGAAACTGCAAAACCGCCATGTGCGGCAGGCGTAATTCGTCGAAGCCGGCGGCGTTGAGCTCCTTGATCAGCCGCCGCTGGATCGCCTGCGCCGGCACGCGCAGCAGGGCGCCGATCAGCAGGTTCTCGGTCTTGGTCTGCAGAACTTCCGTCGAGGTGGCCATTGACGATCCGGTAAATTGAGTTTACTGATATTTAGTAAATGTAATTTACCGGAGGGGCTTGCGCAATGTCGGTCATGAATCTTCGGGTCAATCCGGCCAATGAAATCATCGGCACCACGGGTCTGTCGGTTCGCTTCCTGGTGACGGGCGACAATTCGAACGGCAGCATTGCTGCCTTCGAGCTGATGGTGCCCGGCGCGCAGCGGCTGCCGGCGCCGGCGCACAGCCATGATCACTACGAAGAGACGATCTACGGCATCGATGGCGTGCTGACCTGGACCGTCGACGGCAAGCCGATCGCGGTCGGACCGGGACAGGCGCTGTGCATTCCGCGTGGCGCTGTCCACCGCTTCGATAACAATGGCAGCATGGATGCGAAGGCGCTGTGCGTCATCTCGCCCGCGGCGATCGGCCCGGACTATTTCCGCGAGGCCTTCGCGGTGTTAAACGCCGCCGCTGGCGGCCCGCCGGACAAGGTCAAAATGATGGACATCATGCGCCGACACGGGTTGACGCCGGCAGCGCCGCCACCGGCGTAAAGCGCTAACTTCCATGTTTGCAGGAAGAATGCCGTCGGCGGAACTGCCAATCTCCCTCCTTGTGGGGGAGATGTCCGGCAGGACAGAGGGGTGCGAAGGAATGCCGTACGCGCCCGACAGCTTGCTGACGGAAACTGACAGCAATTCATGCCACGATGCTGGCCAATGACGATAGGCGCGATGCTGGAGGCGGGACGATGAAAGCGATGGCACGGACGGCATCGAACGGGCAGGACGGCTGATGGCCCCGGTCAAGGTCGATCCCGACAAGGTCCGGGAGTTTCCGGATCCGGAAAGCTTCTACGCCTGGCTCGGCAAGCATCATGCCACGGAAACAGAAGTGTGGATCAAGATCCACAAGGTGGGGTCGGGATTGAAGTCGATCACGCCCAAGGAAGCCATCGACGTGGTGTTGTGCTTCGGCTGGATCGACGCGGTGCGCAAGGGGCTGGATGAGAAGAGCTTCCTGCAGCGCTACACGCCGCGGGGCAGGAAGAGCATCTGGAGCAAGATCAACATCGACAATGTCACGCGGCTGGTCGCGGAGGGCCGCATGACCGAACATGGGCTCAAACAGGTCGAGGCGGCCAAGGCCGACGGACGCTGGGCGCGCGCCTATGGCAGCGGCAAGCAGATGAAAATCCCCGATGATCTGCAAGCGGCGATCGACGCTGAGCCGGCAGCGAAGGCATTGCTTGAAAAACTCAGCGCGCAGAACCGTTTCTCGCTCGCCTTCCGCACCCACAACATGAAGACCGAGGCTGGCCGCAAGAAGAAGATCGCGACTTTCGTCGACATGCTGAAGCGCGGCGAGACGATCTATCCGCAGAGTAGGAAGTGAGCCCCTCAGGCGCCCGGTCAGAGATCGCATCCGCATATGAATACGCACTCCAACAAAGTCGTCCTCGTCACCAGTGACGAGCGCGGATTTTCACGGCAGGCCGGCTTTCATCGATGTCAGGCGTTGCGTGAACCGCTTCAATATCTGAATCGTGAGATTGCTCTAACTGCTTGTTTTTGCGTGAGCCGTTGGCCCGCGTATCGCGCATCGGGCGAGAGAACGACATCGCCGGTGGACGAAGGACAGCACGGCGGCTACCTTTTCAAGAGCCGCGACGATCGAGCGGCAGGGCTGGTCGCTGGGAGTCGTTGCCGTTGAGAACAGTTGCTTCGTGGACGACGGCGCTGGTTCTCATTGTCGTCGTCGCGTGTGTCGGAGCCGGCGCCGCGCTTGCCCAGACTTCCCCCGACCTGGCCTCACCTCCCGACCCGTCATCGAAAGAGATATCGGTCGGGATAAAGAAGGCGCCGCCTTTCGCGTTCAAGCTGCAGGACGGCAGTTGGTCCGGATTGAGCATCGACCTCTGGCAGAAAATAGCCGCGCGGCTCAACCTTCGTTTCCGCTATATCGAGGTGCCTGCTGTACAGGACCAGATCGATGGCGTCGTCGGTGGTAAGTTCGATGCGGCGATGGCCGCGATCACGGTCACGGCCGACCGCGAAAAGGCCGTCGACTTCACGCAACCCTTTTTCTCGACCGGGCTCGGCATCGCGACACCGCTCAACAATCAACCGTCATGGCGGCCGGTGCTGCATGCGCTGACCTCGTTCGGCTTCCTGCAAGCGGTGCTGGCGCTGATCGTCATATCGGTCGTGGTCGGCGTCTTGATCTGGATGTTCGAACGCCGACACAATGACGATTTCGGCGGCGGCGTCGCCAAGGGCCTGTTTTCCAGCATGTGGTGGTCGACCATCGCCGCGACACAGGCCAGCACGGGCGACTTCGGTCCGCGAACCGTGCCGGGACGCGTGCTGGCCGCGCTCTGGATGATCGGATCGATCATTGCGATCGCAGTGTTCACCGCGGGCGTCACATCGGTGCTGACGGTAACGCAGATGGAAGGACTGGTGCAGGGCGAGAGCGACCTTGCCGCGGTCAGGGTCGGCGCGGTGCAGAGTTCGTCGACGGCGTCCTATCTGGATTCGACCCAGATACGCCATCAGGATTTTGCCTCTGTCAAGGAAGGCCTCGATGCGCTTCGCGCCGGCAAGATCGATGCGCTGGTCCACGACAAGCCGCTGCTTGGCTGGCTGGTGGGGCAGAACTACGCAACGAGCCTGCAGGTTCTCGACGCGACCTTCGACCAGCAGCAATATGCCATTGCGCTGCCGCTCGGCAGCCCGTTGCGCAAGTCTCTGGATGTCGCCTTGCTGCAGACTATCGAAAGCGACTGGTGGAAGCAGGCCGTTTTCCAGTATCTGGGCGAGAAGTAGCCAGGCGGGAACCGGGGCGAGGCGCACAAAAAAAGACCGCCCTCGCTTTCTGCGAGTGGCGGCCTTGGGAGGAAGTCCGAGCAATTCCAGGAAAAGTGTGAAGCGGTTTTCCGTCCGGAATTGCGTCAAAACAAAAGCTCGATCGAACCGCCTTGGCGTGCTTGACGGCAGATATTACTGGTTCAGGTCGACCGGCGTCACTCCAAGCAGCTTCAGGGCGTTGGCCAATGTCCTGATACCCTGTGCCTGTTTGCGCTCGGCACAAAACCGGTTCGCCTTGTCCTGGAGCGCGGTTGCCTCGGCGATCTCCCTGGCATTGGCACCAGGATCGGCTTCGTTTGAATGGCCCCGTCGAGTTGAAGACCGAGCCGGCTGCAATATTCGCTCCGGGTAACCGCGGCTTCCGCACCCGACTGTGCGACCGCAAGCACGGCGAGCGAAATGCCTGTCAGGGCACCCATCCATCCGGTCGAACGTTGTTGCATGTTTCGGGACCATCCCTTTGCGTTGTGCCGCGGCCAGCTTCGGCCGCCGCGGGGATGGTTATGACAGGCGATGTTTTCGCGAGTTTTTCCGCAGTGTTGAATCTTGTTTCTGGAGTGTGTCTGGGGGAGCGTCTTCACCCTCCCCCTTGTGGGGGGGGGGGCGGCGCGCCCCCGGGCGGGGGGGGGGGGGGTTTTGGCGGCCCGGCCCCCCCCCCCCCCCCCCCCCCCCGGGGGGGCGCGCGCGCCCCCCCCCCGCGGGGGCGGGGGGGGCCCCCTCTTTTGCAGCGCCGCGCCCCCACCCCGTCCCACCGACCTTGCTTCGCAACGCCGGTGCGCCGACCCTCCCCACAAGGGGGAGGGTGAAGCGCTGCGGCGCTTGCGCCTCTTCCTTTGCGGCCATCCTTCGCGTAAGGCGCCGGGCAAATCCTTTTGTCGCAGGCATTCTTCCGGAAACCGCATGATCAGACTTGAAAGCATCAGCAAGCAGAACGGCCGTCAGCTTGTCTTCGTCGAGGCGTCGGCGGCCCTGCAGAAGGGCGAGAAGGTCGGCCTCGTCGGCCCCAATGGTGCCGGCAAGACGACGCTGTTTCGCATGATCACCGGGCAGGAGCAGCCCGACGAGGGCCAGGTGCAGGTCGATCGCGGCGTCACCATCGGCTATTTCAGCCAGGATGTCGGCGACATGGAAGGCCACAGCGCTGTCGCCGAAGTGATGAATGGCGCCGGGCCGGTGAGCGAAGTCGCAGCTGAAATGGCAGCGCTCGAGGCAGCCATGGCCGATCCCGACCAGGCCGACCAGATGGACGAGATCATCGAGAAATATGGCGAGGCGCAGCACCGCTTCGAGGAACTCGACGGCTATGCGCTGGATGGCCGCGCCCGCGAAGTGCTCGATGGTCTCGGCTTCTCCCAGGAGATGATGGATGGCGATGTCGGCAAGCTGTCGGGCGGTTGGAAGATGCGCGTGGCGCTGGCCCGCATTCTTCTGATGCGGCCCGATGCGATGCTGCTCGACGAGCCGAGCAACCATCTCGACCTGGAAAGCCTGATCTGGCTCGAATCCTTCCTGAAGAACTACGACGGCGGCCTCTTGATGACCTCGCACGATCGCGAGTTCATGAACCGCATCGTCAACAAGGTGGTGGAGATCGATGGCGGTTCGCTGACCGCCTATTCCGGCAATTACGAATTCTACCAGCAGCAGCGGGCGATCGCCGACAAGCAGCAGCAGGCGCAGTTCGAGCGCCAGCAGGCGATGCTGGCCAAGGAGATCGCCTTCATCGAGCGCTTCAAGGCGCGCGCCTCGCATGCCGCGCAGGTGCAGAGCCGGGTGAAGAAGCTGGACAAGATCGACCGCGTCGAGCCGCCCAAGCGCCGCCAGACCGTGTCGTTCGATTTCCTGCCGGCGCCGCGCTGCGGCGAGGACGTGGTCACGTTGAAGAACGTCCACAAGGGCTATGGCAGCCGCTCCATCTATGAGGGGCTCGACTTCCAGGTCCGCCGCCGCGAGCGCTGGTGCATCATGGGCGTCAACGGCGCCGGCAAGTCGACGCTGCTGAAACTGGTCGCCGGTGCTTCCGAGCCCGACAACGGTACGGTCGCGCGGGGGCCTAGTGTGAAAATGGGCTATTTCGCCCAACATGCCATGGAAGTGCTGGAAGGCGAGCGCACCGTGTTCCAGACGCTGGAGGACGCGTTCCCGCAAGCCGGCCAGGCGCCGCTCAGAGCGCTCGCCGGCTGCTTCGGCTTTTCCGGCGACGAGATCGAAAAGAAATGCCGCGTGCTGTCAGGTGGCGAGAAGGCGCGGCTGGTGATGGCACTGATGCTGTTCGATCCGCCCAACCTTTTGGTGCTGGACGAGCCGACCAACCATCTCGACATCGCCACCAAGGAGATGCTGATCACCGCGCTGTCGCAGTATGAAGGCACCATGCTGTTCGTCTCGCACGATCGGCATTTTCTGGCGGCACTGTCGAACCGCGTGCTGGAGCTGACGCCCGAAGGCATCCACACCTATGGCGGCGGCTATACGGAATATGTCGAGAGGACGGGGCAGGAGGCGCCTGGGCTGCGAAGCTAGGGAGACGGCGGTTATTTGTGGGAAGAAGGGTTCTGTGTGCTCTTCACAATGCCTAGGAAAGGCTTCGGGATGAGAATTGCAATGTCCGTCGCATTGGCCGCGACCATGGCGGGATGCGCGACCTCTCCGGTCGACTATGGGACGTCGCTTTCGCAGCAAGACCAGAAATGGGCATCGCCGGAATGCCAACAAGCCCGCATGGCTGCTTCGAACTACGAGGCTCGCGAGAAAGAGCATCCGGGATGGGGTTTCGGCGTCTTGCTTGGCCCGTACTCAATGGGACTCGTTGCAGCCATCAAGGAGCATGAGCAGAAGCAACGAAAGCTGTTTGCCCGCGAGGTGCACCTGCAATGCTCGAGCCTCCCGCTGCCGAAGGAGTTGCAGGGCGATCTAAACCCTGGGGTGCCTCCAACGAAGTATCCATAGCCCTGCGGCGCCTAAGGCGCCGGGGCTGCGAAGCGGCTTGAGTGATGGAGAGCCGCCGTTGGGCCTAAGCAGTCATGGCCCTGGTCGTCTTCACGCTCGCCCGCACCTGCTTCGGCCGCCTGCTCTACGCCGTCGGCGACAATGAACGCGCAACGCGCCTCTCCGGCGTGGCGGAGCAGGATGCGGTGCTGGTCGGCCAGGCGGAGCTGTTGCGGTCGATCTTGGGCGGCAGGCGCGAGATCGAGGAGGGAATTGCCACGATCACGGCAACGTTGCGGGAGAGTGGGGGGCCACATATGCACTACGGCCGGCAAACTAAGTGGCAACATGCCGAATCTCGGCGTGCGCCGCCAGAACTTCAGCAAATCGCCGTACCCCAAAGCGGCCATAGTTTGCAGCTAATGTCGAACAGAGCTTCCAACGTTCGACATCCTGAGTCGTTTGACTCCGAATTATGTTTGATCTGACGTAGGCACGGGGCCTGCAGAGGAAGATATCTCCTGACACCACGTGGTCACGAAGTGCGTCGGACAGCTCATAACGGGCACGGATCATAGTGTATAGTGCCACGGTTTCAGGATCGCTCAGCTTGCGTGCCGTCCAGCAGTCGTTAATGATATTGAGGCAAAGTGGTTCTTGGCGGATGGAACCGTAGTCCCGCGCCGAGGCAGCGGCGAAAGAAGGTTAGATGGCCAAACACACGACCGTTCACAAACTCCGACCGGAAAGTGGGAATGGCAAAGCGACCCACGATACCCTGACGGCGCTTATCGAAGAGGCTCATCGCCAAAGCAAGCGCGACACCGGACGAACTTTGGTGCGCGAGCAGTCGCCACCGCGTTTCTACGGCGGAGGTTCCAGCATGCTACCGGAAAGTCTTCAGCCGCTGTTACGTGAGATTTCGCCAGCGCGACGGTTGGAGCAGCTCGTCCTCAGGAATGAGATCCTACGAGAAATTCAGGAACTGATAAATGAGGTCCGTCAGACCGCGCTGTTGCGTTCGCATTCGCTTGAGCCACGCCATACGATAATGTTGGTGGGCCCCCCGGGTACTGGGAAAACTAGCCTCGCCGAGGCAGTCGCAACAGAACTCGCGCTTCCGTTTTTCACTGTTCGCTACGACGGCTTGGTTGGTAGCTACTTGGGAGAGACGGCCTCAAGACTTCAGTTGGTCGTCGAGTACGCAGCCCGGACGCCCTGTGTACTCTTCTTTGACGAGTTCGACAGCGTTGGGAAGGAACGAGCTGATGCCCACGAAACCGGGGAGATTAAGCGGGTTGTCAGCTCTTTGCTTCTGAATATGGACGCACTGCCGAGCAGTTGCATCGTGATCTGTGCGACCAATCATCCCGAGCTTCTCGACAGGGCCGTCTGGCGCAGATTCGAGATACGCCTAGCGCTTCCAAAGCCGGGCGCGGCCGAACTCCGGGAGTGGTATTTGAAGACGGAAAACGCGCTTGGTGAACTAGGTATAGCCGCCGAGAGTTTCGTAAAAATATTTCAAGGTGAGACATTCTCGGAAATAGAGACTGTAACACTCGACGCTCGCAGAAAAGTTGTGCTATCTCATGGGAAGTTGAGGCCGGGCGATGCGTTCGCCCAAGCCCTCGACAGATGGAATAGACGTCGAGACGTTGGGGGGGCTCAGTCGGGTGGCGCAGAGGCCAATAGTAAGAATAAGCAGAGAGCCAGCAAGACTAAATCGCATCAAGGGTCAGCGGGCGAGATTTCCGAAGGCGATCTCTTGGGGAGAGCAAGCAAAGCGTCATGATGCCAAATTCGATGAGATAGAAGATGGCGTTGCACGGATCCTGAACGGAGCGGATCTTTCAACTTCTCCCGATGAAGTAACACCTGACCGCGCCCTCGTTTTCGAAATTATCGGTCCTCTGTCGAACGTGGCGAAGTTTGTAGCGGCGGCACGCCGGGCCGGGTTTGAATGGCTCGGCGAAGACTTCGATGACGATTCCAACGACGAAGAAGAAGAGGAAGAAGCAGACGAGCCTTCCCCTGATAGCGGACAGAGCATGCTCTATGTCACCATGCCTACCATCCGTGGTCTTCAGAAGGTTCTCTCCCTCTGGAAGCAGTATTCCACCAACCAAGCAAAACCTGGCGCCGATGACGGCGAGTGGTGGCCTCTTTTTGGATACTTGAGCGACGTCAGGACATGGTCGGCGAAAGATCGGGTCGATCCTACGCTCTCTCGATATGTCGACCGTATGATGCGAAAATTTCCCGACCGGCCGATCCGGTTGGAACTGGATCTATGGTTTCGAAGCGACCCCAGCTTGAGAGCTGCGGCGCGCGAATACGTTGTCGGACTTATGTCATTGGTTGGAGGAACCGTCCTCGACTTCGTCACGATCCCGGAAATTTTGTATCAGGCGGCTTTGGTAGAACTACCAAACGAGCAGGCGCTTCGCCTCGGCTCATTCCAGGGTCCGCTATCCACCGCCGACCGTATTATGCGCGTCCGACCGCAGTCGCTATATAGCAGTGAGGCGGAGGATGCCGCATTCTCAGTCTTGGATCATCATGAGCCTCAGTCTGCGCCTGACACAAGACACCCAGTGGTAGCGTTACTCGACGGTTATCCAGTCGAAAACCATTCACTTTTGAGGAATAGGCTTCGGGTGAGCGAAGTGGACGTTCATGCTGTTGACGTCCCTGTGTCTAGACGCAGACACGGCACTGCGATGGCGTCTCTGATTGTCCATGGCGATTTGGGTGATGACACCGTTCCCATCGACAGGATACTTCAAGTGGTGCCGATCCTAGGCGCCCCACAAAACCTCGCCGAAGAATGCACACCACAGGATCGGCTTCCGCTCGGCCTCGTTTACCGTGCAGTCATGACGTTGGTCGAAGGCTCTAATGGCGTAGAGCCGGTTGCGGAAAACGTCGTCGTTATCAACCATTCAATTTGTGATCGTGAAGCGCCGTTCGGTCAGCGCGCGACCTATTGGGCGAAGTTGCTCGACCATCTTAGCCATCGCTTCCGGCTGCTTTTCATCGTGAGCGCTGGAAACAACTCGGAGCCTTTCGCGGTCGATGCTTACGCCGACTGCAATGCATTGGAGACAGCTGATCCAGTGCAGCGGCAGATCGCTCTTCTCGATGCTCTCAACCGAAGCCGAGGAAGCAGGATAATGCTCAGTCCCGCAGAGACCCTGAACGGGCTTACTGTGGGTGCGGTTCACGGGGATAGTTCCGCCGGAACGCCCGCTGGCCTCGTAGATCCTTTTGACACGATATCGGGCGTAACAAACCTGGCGTCCAGCGTCGGTCTGGGACTTAATAGAGCGGTGAAACCCGACTTTGTCGAACTCGGCGGGCGGCAGCTGATACGTTCGGAAGACGACTCAAGCTTCGTATCGGCTTGGGCAATTGAACACCCGGACGTCGGCCAACTCACTGCTGCGCCTGGGGTGGGTGTCTCCCAAAACCTGGTCAGGCGCAGTACGGGGACCAGCAACGCCGCAGCTCTCACCACACGAACAGCCACGCGGCTAGTGGACGTATTAGAGAACCTCTTCGCCGAGAGTAACGAACGATGGCTAGAAGCCAAAACGCGCGCGGTCGTTTTGAAGGCGCTGCTCGCTCACGGCTGCACATGGGGCGGCGCGGGCGATATATTATACCAACTATACGCTGGCGGTGCGCTGCGAAAGAAAGAAGCTATTAGCAGCGTACTAGGATTTGGTCGTCCCGATCATTCGAGAATCTTCACCGCTCTGGGGAGCCGCGTTACTCTGCTCGCCGACGACATAATTTCCCCCGATTCGCTTCACGAGTACCGAATTCCCATTCCCCGCGCGATGGTTAACAACCGCGAGGTTCGACGTGTCGTGGTCACACTTGCTTGGAGCAGTCCGATTGATCCGATAACGCGACGTTATCGGGGTGTTCGTCTCGAGGTTGTGGATGGTGATGGCAAACGGGATTTCTGGAAAGGAGTCAAACGTACACTGTCACCGGATGGCCGTGCCGCCCGACGCGGTACGCTCCAACATCTTGTCTTCGAAGGCAAAAACCTGGTTCGACCAGGCAGTTTGGGAGACATCTTCCTAGGAGTTCAGGCAATGGCGGAAATGACGCCCTTTGCCGCAGCTGAAGTGCCCTATGGCCTTGCGGTGACACTTGAGATGGGTCAACCCGTTAGGACAGATCTCTTTACAGATGTGGAGGCGCGCGTGAGAGCTAAGCGCGTCGACATTGCCCAACGAGTGCCAACCCGGGTAAGGACCTAAGGTGCCAGACGACAGAAACAGCATCGGCTACAAAAGCCGTGCGACGATCAAGGCGTACCTCCAAGACATTGGAGACGATGAAGCCGTGGAAGAGCTGTTCCCCAGCGGAGGAGTCGGACAAGGTCTGTCCGATATATGGGGAAATCAGGTCTGGGCACATACCGGAATGGTGTGCGGCTTCCTGCCCCCTGAAACAGGCGATCAGCTGGCGCAAATTCAGAGTGCGTTCTCGCTAGAACCTGACCAAACCCTAAGAAACTCAAGGGTTAAGCTTACGCTGGAGAAGTTCTGGGTTCACAGGTACCCGGGCAGCGGCGCTCACCAGATACTTTGTGAGTTCACCGGGAAAAATCAGCTCCAGAATGAGCCGGAAGAACTGCGCTTTGCGCTGACCACGGAAGCCAAGAATGGAGCAAGCGCAGCTATCAGTGGTTCTCCCATCTTCCTTGGTGTGTCGGTCGGTCAAAACGGGATCGCGTTTGAAGGAAAGACGATCAACGTTATTAGCAAGGGGGACGAAACCATTCTTAACGCGATCGGGAGCGGTCCTTTTAAAGAAGGCCTAGGCCTCTTAACTAAGGCCCAACCGGCTCTCAAGCCATTCGTTAGCCTAACCTCTAGCGTGGTACAATCTATATTAAATCGCAGCAAGAACAAACAGGTGTTCCACTTTAAGCTGGGGCTTGACTTCGCGAAGAGCCAAACTTCAGCGCCGCTCCGACATGGATCATTCATTGTCGTCCAAGCAGACTCTTCGCAGTGGGATTGGAATGCTTTGGCTTGGAACACGAACTCTGGGCAAGTCGTCGAAAAGGTCACAAAAGGACCGATTTCGTTCAACTATATCGTTTTCAGGGTGTCTGCCTATACTTAGCTCACCCCCCAGCCAGCCTCGGCAGCAGGAAAATCTCCGCCCCCTCTGGCAATTCCTTCGACCAGGTATCGCGGTAGATCGTCCCGTCGATGGCGACGGCGATGCCTTTGTCGATCAAGGGCTCGAGGCCGGGATACTGTTCAGCCAGCTTCCTGAACAGCTCCCTTATGTCCTTGGCCTCGATCTCGACCTTGCTCTTGCCTCCGGCGACAGCACCCAGCGATCCCCAGAGCGTCACTTCGACCATCAGCCCGCCCGTTCCTCCAGCGCCGCCAGGATGCGCGGCGGCGACATCGGGATATGCGTCATCCGCACGCCGACCGCATTCGACACCGCATTGGCGATCGCAGCCAGCGGCGGCACGATCGAGGTCTCGCCGACGCCGCGCACCCCGTATGGGTGGTTGGGGTTGGGGATTTCGAGGATCTGCGTGTCGATCATCGGCAGATCCGAGCAGACCGGGATGCGATAGTCGAGGAAGCCGGGGTTCTGGAGCCGCCCGTCCTTGCCGTAGATATACTCCTCGTTGAGCGCCCAGCCGATGCCTTGCGCGGCACCGCCCTGGTACTGTCCCTCGACATAGGTCGGGTGCACCGCCTTGCCGGCATCTTGCACGACCGTGTAGCGCAGCACCCTTGTGGCGCCGGTCTCGGGATCGACCTCGATATCACAGATATGGGTGGCGAAAGAGACGCCCGCGCCGTCGGCGACGAGTTCGCTGTGGCCGGCGATCGGTCCGCCGGTCTTGCCCGACTCCACCGCGATCTCCTTCAGCGACAGCTTGCCGAGATTGCCATGCTTCTCGCCCTTGGCAATCGCGTGGCCCTTTTCCCAGACCACGTCGTCGACGGAAATATCCCACATCTGCGCGGCGCGTTCCCGCAGGATCTTGATCGCGTTGCGGGCGGCCGAGATCGTCGCCATGGAGGACGAGAAGGTGCCGCGGCTGCCGTCCGTCATGTCGTTGTAGCCGAGGCTGGAGGTATCGGCGACGATCGCCTTGACCTGGCTATAGTCGATGCCGAGTTCTTCCGCCGCCACCAGCGACAGCGACGCGCGGGAACCACCCACATCGACCGTTCCGACGGCAAGCGAGACGGAGCCGTCCATGCCGATGTTGAGGTCGGTGCAGGTCTGGCCGCCGAAGTTGAACCAGAAGCCGCAAGCCATGCCGCGGCCCTGGTTCTTGCCCAGCGGCGCCTTCATGTGCGGATGGCTCTTCACCGCCTCGAGCGTCGGGCCAATGCCGATCGGGCCGTAGACCGGGCCGTAGGATGATCTGGTGCCTTCCTGGGCGGCGTTCCTGATCCGGAACGCGACTGGGTCCATGCCGACCTCCTTGGCCAGCTCGTCGATCGCGCTTTCCACCGCAAACGCCGCCATGGGCGCCGACGGCGCGCGATATGCAGCGGTCTTCGGCCGATTGACCAGCACTTCGTAGCCGACTGTCTTGACGTTCTCGAGCTTGTAGCAGGCAAACGCGGTCATGGCGCCGATCTCGGCCCACATGCCGGCATAGGGGCCGCAGGAATAGCGCAGCGTCGCCTCGGCGGCGGTGATCGTGCCGTCCTTGCGGGCGCCGATCCTGACATCGATCGATGTGGCGCTTGTCGGCCCGGAGGCGCGGAACACCTCATCGCGCGTCATCACCAGCTTGACCGGACGTCCGGCCTTGCGCGACAGCGCCAGTGCGACCGGCTCGGCCCAGACATGGGTCTTGCCGCCGAAACCGCCGCCGATCTCCGAGGAGGTGACGCGCAGCTTGGAAGCTTCCATGCCGAGCAACTGCGCACAGTGCTGGCGATAGACGAAATGGCCCTGCGTGCAGACCCAAAGGTCGGCGGTGCCATCCGAGCTGACATTGGCCACGCAGGCATGCGGCTCGATATAGCCCTGGTGCGTCTGCCCGGTTTTGAACGAGCGCTCGACGACGAAATCAGCCTCCCCGAAACCCGCCCCGACATCGCCATGACCGAACTGGCTGCGCTTGGAGATATTGGACGGCTTGACGGGCTTTTCCTCCAGGCCCTCGGTGAAGATCGTGTCGTTGATCAGCGGTGCCGTGTGCTTCGCCGCCTCGTCGACATCGGTGACATGCGGCAGAATCTCGTAGTCGACCTCGATCAGCTTCAGCGCCTGCCTGGCCGTGCGGGCATCCACGGCCGCGACCGCGGCCACAGCATGGCCGTCATAGAGCGCCTTCTTGCGCGCCATGCAGTTGTCGAGGATGTCGTACATGGCGGAATCGCCATTTGTGAGGTCGGGCAGGTCGGCCGCGGTGATCACCGCCTTCACGCCGGGAAGCTTCTCTGCCTTCGACGTGTCGATCTTGCGGATCGTCGCATGAGCGTGCGGGCTTCTGAGGACGCGCCCGACCAACTGGCCGGCCATGTTGAAGTCGGCACCGTAGCGGGCGCGGCCCGTCACCTTGTCGACGCCGTCGGGGCGGATCGGACGTGTGCCGACCGATGCGAAGTTGCGGGCCGAATAACGCGGATCGAAATTCATGGTCAGGCTCCCTTCATCACGCTGGCGGCGTCCTGGACGGCGCGCACGATCTTGTCGTAGCCGGTGCAGCGGCAGAGGTTGCCGGCGAGGCCGAAGCGGATTTCCTCCTCGGTCGGGTCGGGGTTCTTGGCCAGAAGGTCCTTCGCCGCAATCAGGAAGCCGGGCGTGCAGATGCCGCATTGGAGTGCTGCGTGCTCGAGGAACTTCTGCTGCAGCGGATGCAATTTGTCGCCATGCGCCATGCCCTCGATGGTCTCGACGCGCCGGCCTTCAGCCTCCGCGCCGAGCACCAGGCATGAGCACACCAGCCTGTTGTCGAGGATGATGCTGCAGGCGCCGCAGTCGCCGGTGCCGCAGCCTTCCTTGGCGCCCGTCAGCCCCAGGCGATCGCGCAGGACGTCGAGCAGCGTCTCGTCCGGCTGGCAAAGGTACTCGACGCTGTCGCCGTTGATCGTCGTTGAAACCGCAACTCCAGCCATCATTTGCCTCCTGCACGTGCGTAGGCGGTCGTGGCGGCCCGCTTGGCCAGCACGCCCGCAACCTTTCTTCTGAATTCGATGGTGCCGCGCTTGTCGTCGATGGGACGGCAGGCCCCCGAGCAGACCTTGGCGAGCCGTTCCAGCGTCGCTTCGTCCAGCTTGGAGCCGATGAGAACCTCCGCGGCCTCTTCGACCAGAAGCACCGTCGCCGCCACGGCGCCCAGCGCGACGCGGGCCGATTTCACGACACCGTGCTCATCGAGCGTCAGGTTCACGCCGGCGCTGACCACCGCGATATCCATCTCGGTGCGTGGAATGAAACGCAGATAGGCATCACCCGAACGCGGCGCGCGCTTGTCGAGCAGGATCGCCTCGATGATCTCGCCTTTGGCCAGGGACGTCTTGCCCGGCGCGGTCGGCACGCTCTGCACGGGAATCGTGCGCCTGCCCGCCGGCCCGACGACCGATGCCCTGGCGCCGGCCGCCACGAGAGCCGGCACACTGTCGGCAGCCGGCGAGGCGTTGCAGAGGTTGCCGGTAATTGTGCAGCGTCCCTGTACCTGTTTCGAGCCGATCAGCTTGGCCGCTTCGACGACGCCAGGCCATGCCTTCTTCAGGGCAGCGCTCTCTCCCAGGACGGCGCAGGGGACCGCGGCACCGATGCTGAAGCCTTCAGGCGTTTCCCGGATCTCGCTCAGGCCGTCGATCGCCTTGATGTCGACGATCAGGTCGGGTTCGACAAAACCGCCCTTCATCCTGACCAGGAGGTCGCTGCCTCCCGCGAGGATGGCGGCCGTGCCAGCCGCACCGGCCAATTGGCCAACGGCATCTTCGATTGAAAGCGGACGTATGTAGCGCATCGTCTCCCCTTGGTTATCGCAATCTCAGCGACCGTTATAAACAGTCTCCTCATAATGGCTATCCGGTTCCTCATCTGCGGCGATTGGGCCAGAGGGCGCAAATAGACCGAACTGGCGTGCGTCCTGGGTGGCCGGAACCGGCTTCGAGGTGATTTTCGGGAAACTTCGGCTATGGATCAAGTACGCTCATTCGCCTATGTCCGTCCTTGGACCCGGAACGGCCTGTATCAGCCGGTCGATGCGGCAGTGTTAACCGCCAATTGCGCGTCAAAGGCACGTTTGTAGGCGGGCCGCGCCTCGCCGCGGGCGACATAGGCGGAGAGGTTCGGATAGTCGTCCAGCATACCCGACGCTTTCAACCTGAGCAGCACCGACACCATCATCAGGTCGCCGGCGCTGAACGCGCCATCGAGCCAGTCGGCATCGCCGAGGCGACGGGAAAGTTGGCCCAGCCGGTTACGGACGCGATCCTGGACGAGAGGCATGCGTTGCGCGGACCAGGGCTTGTCGCTCTCAAAGAGCCAGGCGGTTCCGAATTCAAGGATCGGCGGCTCCATCGTGCTGAGCGCGGCGAACATCCATGTAATCGCGCGCGCCCGGGCATTCGCATCGTCCGGCAACAGGCCCGCATGGCGCTCCGCAATATGGAGCACGATGGCCCCCGTCTCGAACAAGCCGAGATCGCCTTCCTCATAAGTCGGAATCTGCCCGAAAGGATGAAGCGCCAGATGTGCGGGCTCCTTCATCGCGCTGAACGAAACGAGACGAACCTCGTAGGGTTGGCCCACTTCTTCCAGCGCCCAGCGAACGCGCGTATCACGCGCCAGTCCCTTGCCTCCATCGGGCGACCGTTCGAAGGCTGTGATGGTGGCGGTCATTGGAAGGCTCCGGGTGAAGGGTTGGATATCCAGTTTCTGCTTTGCATCCAAAGGACGAACGACCGTCGTGGCTCCCGACACCCTACCTCGTTTTCTTTGGCCACGGGATTTCGCGCTCCGAACCTATTCTGGTTTGCCGAACCATCGCGAAGCGGCCTGAGCAGCTTCCTCGGGGCTTGGGTCAGCGTCAGCAGCCCAGGCGACGAAGCCATCCGGGCGTATGAGCACAGCACTCAAGCCCAGCCGCTCCTTGGCATCGCCCGCGACAGGCGATCCGTCCTCTCCAGCGGCGCGTAAGCGCCTGAAGGGCTGTGGCCGACCAGTGGATGGCCGCCGCCAAGATCGTGGCGAAGAGAAACGCCCCACACGCGCTCGGCGAAGTCTGCGCGGCTACGCGTCCCTGGCCGGATTTTCGAGATCGGATTGATCGCGAAAGCCGCTGGCGGCACTCAGCCCTATCTGGCCGGCGGCCAGCTGCAAAAGCTGCACGCGCGAGGCGACCTCCAATTTACGATAGATGTTGTTCATATGGATTTTCAGCGTGCCTTTCGAGATGCCGATGTCGAACGCGATGCGTTCGTACGGCGTGTCCGCGGCAACCAGTCGGGCGATCTCCATTTCTCGCCTGGTCAGCCGCGACGACAGTTTCTGCCATTGGATCCGGCGGGACGCCTCGTTCTGCACGGCCTTGCCGACAATCTCGGCCGGCAGCCAGCGGCCACCCGCAGCGACCTGGTGGAGACATCTGAGCATTGCCTCGACGGCGGTCTCCTTGAACACGATTCCGGCAACGCCAATCGCGACCGCGTCGTAGAGCTGGGCTTGCGAGGCGCCGACCGTCAAAAGCACGCAAAGCGTCGCAAGGCCCTGCCTGCCGATTTCGGCGGCGATGTCGAGACCGCTCAGCCCCGGCATGCTGATGTCGAGCACGGCAACATCCGGCACGTCGCGCCGGATCATCGCCATGGCGACGGTGCCGTCCTGCGCCGAACCGACCACCCGGAAACCGGGATCGCGGGCAATTAGGTCGGTCAGGCCGTGCAGCAGCAGCGGATGGTCGTCTGCGACGAAAACCGAGGTGACCATCTTCAACTCGCCAGCTGCCGGCCTTTGGCGCCACGGCCCCATGGCGGAAAATTGCCATCGATGGGTGGCGGCCTGCGCCCGTGCTCGGTCATGGCGTCTTCTCCCTTTGCGTGTCTCCACGACGCGCCAGTGACTGCTTCTTGCCGGAAGCGGGCATCGAAACCCGGTCCGCATCCCCCGAAGCGTGAGGCCATGCTGACAGAAGCAGCGTGGCCGCGCAAAACATTAGCAGTTGCTTAGTTAATCCCGAAGCAGCCCCTCTAGCAAGACGCGCGACGTCGGATTGAAAGAAGGCGTCGCTGCGGAGCGCTGATGCTGGTCTTCATCTTGAAAAAACTGCCGCCCTCGTCAGGAAAAATTTACAATTCGGCTGGTGAAACTCAATTTCTGAAAATAATTTAGCCGGCATCGCGATATTATTCTTGCAGGGAAGAAGCATTTTTTTCGAAATTAACGCTGCCTTGCTGTCTATAACCCGGGATATATGGACGGGTGCATTGCAACCTGCGAAATATGGTTTGGGAAATATTAACGTCTGGGCGATCGTTGGGGATCGTGTAGGGGTTGGGGGCTAGGTGTGGGCGTAGCAGTCAGTCCGACGACGGGCCAGTTCCGTCATCCGGGAAGAGCTGTGTCCGGCGAATGGGAGGCAGTCTCTCCGCCGGTTCTTTTCCTGTTCAAAGCTTTTGTCACGAAACGATTGCTCGCCGGCCTGGCCGCGTTCTGCGGACAGCCGAACGCCCTGCGCCGGCGTCGCAATCAGGTTGAGGTAGACGGTGGCGGCTTGACTGCCGACCGTACAACAAAGTGGAGGAAGTAACATGGTGATCGATATCGGCGATGATGCCCTTCTCGAGGCAACGACCGTAGGATCGGGGACCGGCAACTACGATTCCTTCCTGCGGCTGCAGGCAACAAATGTCGAAGAGGGCTTCAATACCGACGAGAACGGCAATGTGCTCGACAACAAAGCCTCTTTCACGCACAGCCTGCAATATGGCGACCTGGTTCCGATCATCGTCGATGGCGTCGAATACATCGAATTCCGGCTGGACCTCAACGAAAGCAACAACGCGACGAGCGGCGAGATCACGCTGACCGACCTGAAGGTCTATCTTTCCGGCTCCGGGGCCACCCTTGCCGACTACACCGCGGGGTTTGCCGGTTTCGACACGGTCTACTCACTCGACACCTCGCATCTGCTGATCGATGCCAACCACGGATCGGGAACGGACGATTACCGTGTGCTGATCCCCGTCAGTTCCTTCACGGACGCCGGCGTCACCGCCGATTCCTATGTGACGTTGTTTTCGGGCTTCTCGGGATCAAACGGCGGTTTCGAGGAGTGGCGCACCACGACGACGTCCGGCACTGGCACCGATACCCCGGGAATCGGCATCGACAAGATCACGATCGACGACGCGGCATCGGGCGACGGCCTGACGGTGCTCGCCGGCGATGCGATCAGCTGGCAATACACTGTGAGCAACACTGGCAACGTCGCTTTGTCGAACATCGTCGTAACCGACGACCAGGGCGTGGTTGTGGCGCCGGTGCTTGGCGACGCCACTCACAACGTCGGCGATACCAACCTTGACGGCAAACTCGACACCAACGAGACATGGACTTTCATAGGCAGCGGCACGGCCATCACAGGCGACTACGCCAACATCGGCTCCGTGTCCGGCACGGCAGGGGCGGTCACGGTCTCCGACACCGACGGCTCCAGCTATTTCGGCGCCGATGCGAAGATTAGCATCGACAAGGTGACGGTCGACGGCGCGACATCCGGCGACGGCCTGACCATTTTGGCTGGCGAGGCGATCTCCTGGAAATACACTGTGACCAATGGCGGCAACGTCGCGCTTTCGGGTATCGACGTGACCGACGACCAGGGCGTGGTCGTCACGGCGGATCTGAGCGGCGGCTTCAATGTCGGCGACACCAACCAGGACAACAAGCTCGACACCGACGAGGCGTGGAGCTTCACAGGCACCGGCGTGGCGGGCATCGGCGCTTACAGCAATATCGGCACGGCCTCCGGCTCGTTCACCGATGATGCCGGCCACACTGCCACCCCCGATGACACCGACGGCTCCAGCTACTTCGGTGCCAATCCGCATATCACGCTCGACAAGAAGACCAACGGCGTCGATCACGGCCTCAACATCTTCCAGGGGCAGGCAGTGACCTGGACCTATGATGTCAAGAACGACGGAAACGTCGCGCTCGCCAACGTCGTCGTCAAGGACGACAATGGTACGGTCGGAACCGGCGACGATTTCAATGCTGCGGCGATAACCAGCGGCGGCTTCAATACCGGCGACATCAACCACAATGGCCTGCTCGATACGGACGAGACCTGGCATTTCAAGGCGACCAGCATCGCGCAGCTCGGCAGCTACGTCAACATTGCGACGGCCACCACCGATGCCTTTACCGACACGGCCGGACATTCTCTCACGCCGCTCGCCACCGACAGCAGCGACTATGAGGGCTTCTCGAACAAAGCGCTCACGCAAGGGTTCTGGGGCAGCCACACGGACGCCTGGGACAATATTGCCAACAATGAAGGCAATCCGACCAAGAGCGCGGTCGCCAGCGGCGTCCTGTCGAGCCTTGACGTCAACCCGAGCGTCGACAATCCGGCTACTGCCATCGACGAGAGCAAATATCTGCTGCTTGGGGATACAGACCACAACGGCATAGCCGACGATGCCCATGACCTGTGGATTTCAATCGCCTTGGCGAAATCCATAGAATCGAGCCCGACCGGCGGCGATGCGCGCGTGATCATGCTGCAGCAGGCGATCGCCACCCAGCTCAACATCAACAACGGCGTCGCTCAACCCGACAACCTGATCGACGAGGCGGTGATGTGGCTGAAGGGACAGGGCGCCTGGGCGGGGCTCGGCGTCAATGTCGACGCAAACAATGACGGCTTCGTCGATCAGAACGGCAACGCGCTGGCGGGGACCGCGGTCAAGACAAACACGATTGCCTGGACCAAATATGTCGATGTCACCGACGCGAGCACCGGCATCACCGACTGGAACGGCGGCAAGGAGGCCGATGGCGAGGGCCTGAAGAACGCGCTGATGTGGTTCAACCAGGATCAACTGGTGACATCCGGGTCGGGTGGCCATGTAGCCTGGTTCGACGGAACCAACATCATCGACGAGCATCCCAATACCCTCGATCAATTCTGGCTTACGCTGCATGAAGTGGGGGGCCTGACGGGCATCGCCTGAGGCAGGCGCCCGGCCTTTCGGCCGCGTGCCTTGCCGCAGCGCCGCCCGCGTGAATTGGCATGGGAAGGGGCTCCACTCTCTTCAACTCGGCGCAGGCCAGGATCAGGTCCTTGGGTCTGATCGTGATCGCCTGCGCCCTTTTTCTTGGACTCGGTGGCATGCTGGCGTCGCCGGGCCTCGGGTTGCTCTGCCTGGCGCTGGCGGGGTTCGGCGCTCTTGTGCTGTTTCGTACACGCAGTCCCGATACGGCCAAAACCGGCGTGGATGCCGGCGTCGCGGCAACCGCGCGAGGCGCTGCCAGGCCCGGTGCCAAGCCCGGTGCCCGGCAGCAGGTCTCGGAACTCGCGGTGGCGATCAAATCCTGCCGCTCGGCATTCATCGCCATAGCGCTGTTCAGCGGCGTTCTCAACGTGCTGATGCTGTCCAGCTCGATCTATATGCTCGAGATCTACGATCGCGTGCTGCCGAGCCGCAGCGTGCCGACACTCATCGGCCTCAGCCTGCTCGTCGCCATCCTTTATGCCGGCCAGGGCGTGCTCGATTTCATCCGCGGGCGTATCCTGGTGCGCATCGGCGGCGCCCTCGACGAGGCGCTCGGTGCCCGTGTCTATTCCAGCGTCCTCAAGCTGCCGCTTAAGGTCGGGCGCAACGGCGACAGCATGCAGCCGGTGCGCGACCTCGACAGCGTGCGCACCTTCCTGTCGGGCACCGGCCCGACCGCGCTGTTCGATCTGCCATGGCTGCCGCTCTATCTGGCCATCATCTTCATGTTTCATGTGCTTCTGGGCCTGACCGCCCTGGTCGGGGCGATCGTGCTTGTACTCCTGACCGTTTTTGCCGAGCGGCTGACGCGCAAGCCGGTCACCTCAGGCACTCAGACCGGCATTATCCGCAACGGCCTGACCACGACCGGCAATCGCAACGCGGAAGTCATCGCGGCTCTTGGCATGGGCGGCAGGATGGCCAGGCGATGGGAGGAGGCCAACCGCGACTATCTCGCCGAGCAGCGCAGCGTCAGCGATATCGCCGGCGGCTTCGGCGCCGTGTCCAAGGTGCTGCGCATGCTGCTGCAATCGGCCATGCTCGGCGTCGGCGCCTGGCTGGTGATCGAGCAGCAGGCGACGGCCGGCATTATCATCACCGCATCGATCCTGAGCGGTCGCGCGCTGGCGCCCGTCGATCTGGTCATCGCCAACTGGAAGGGTTTCCTGACGGCGCGACAAGGCTGGCAGCGACTGACCAGGATACTTGCCGCCGTGCCGGCCGACGCCGAGCCGATGGCGATGCCGAAGCCGCACCGCCACGTCTTCATGCAGGGCGTCAGCGTCGCGGCGCCCGGCACGCAGCGCCTGCTGGTGCAGGACGCCAGTTTTGCGATGGAAGCGGGACACGCCGTCGGCATCATCGGCCAGAGCGGCTCGGGCAAGTCGACCCTGGTCAGGGCGCTTGTCGGCGCCTGGCCGCCCGCCGCCGGCAGGGTCCGGCTCGACGGCGCCGACCTCGACCAGTGGTCGCCGGAGGATCGCGGCCGCTTCGTCGGCTATCTGCCACAGGACGTCGAGCTGTTTGC
>NZ_JAMYSA010000064.1:0-36748 GCF_040321735.1 Mesorhizobium sp. M0293 | reverse complement strand
CCCTTCCCGGCGGGGGGGGGGGGCGGGTCTTTGTTAAAACCCCCCGGGGCGCGCCCGGGCCCGGACTGGGTCCCGCGCCCCCGCGGTGGGGGGGAGTGGTGGCCGCAAAGCGGCCGGAGAGGGGGAATTCGTAGGGCGCTATCACTACAACCGAAAGATCTCGGATTTATCTGGCGCGGCCGGCGCTATTCCCCTCTCCGTCTCGGCTTCGCCGAGCCACCTCTCCCCGCCCTTGGCGGGGCGAGGAACCCAGGCTTGCCAAGGGCGTGGACCCAGGCTTGCCATCCGCCCCGAAATCGCCCGTTTCCCGTGTCTTTCCTTGCCAAAGCCACGTTTCCTGTGGGAAGGGGCATGGTATCTGGCGGCTTGGGGGCTTGGCATGACTGACATCGGGGCCGGGGGCGTAGCACCTTCGCTTATCAAGGCATCGCTCAGCCGTACCGGCAAATGGGCCGGCAGCGTCGCCTTTATCGGGGGTGCCGCGTCCGACATCCTCAACCCGCTGGCGCCTTTCGCCGCCTACATCGCGCTGGCCGCCTCGGTCGCGGCGGTGATCATTGCCATTGCCATCGTGCTCAAGCTGGTGCTGGCGGCCAAGGCGCTGCCGGCCTTGATCTTCGCCACCAGTGCTGCGGCCGTCGCCGGCGGCGTCTATGGCCTGCAACAGCAGACCAACGCACAGAACGGGGTGATCGCCAGCCTGGTGCCGGCCATCGCCGGGCTGCAGCAGTCGATGGGTATCGTCTCGGCCAAGGTGGCCAAGATCGAGCAGACCGTTACCGAAACGCAGAAGACGGTGGAAGCGGTCAAGCAGTCGACCGACACGGTGGCGAAAAAAACCGATGAAATCGCTAACGCCCAGCAGCAGCAGACGCAGCAGACGGCGGAAGTGCAAAAGACCACCGAAGAGGTGAAGAAGCAGACCGAGACGCTGGTCACCGGCCAGGCGCAGCAGCAGGCCCAGACCGAAAAGCTGCAGGCGACGACGCAGCAGATCGCCGCCTCGATCGACACCATCGCCAAGGGTTTTGCCGCGCTTGCCGCGCAGGGCGGAGCGATCGCCGAACCGAAGCGGCCCGACGAGTTCTACCACAATGCCCGCGTCTACGAGCTTTCCGGCGACATGCTCAATGCGCGGCGCTCCTACCTCGCCTTTGCCGGCCTCGATGTCGACGCCATCGACCCCTATACGCGCTTTGCCACGCTGCTCAGGGTGCAGGACGGCAAGGCCGGCGCCCGCGAAGTGTTCGGCGCGCTTGCCGACAAGGGCAAGGCGCTGTCGATCAAGCTGGTGCATATCCAGCAGTTCGACGACGCCCAGCGCCTCGACAAGCTCAACGCCTTCCTCGCCGCCAATGCGGATTTCGCGCCGGCCTATTTCCTGTTGGCGCAGGAGTTTTCGGAGGACCGCCTCGGCGCCCAGACGCTGGCCGACAAGCGCAACGAGGCCAAGGCGCTGACCAAGTTCGTATCCTATGAAAAGGATGGCGCGCTGCTCAAATATTTCGTCGACCAGACGCAGTTGGCCGACTGGCTGGACCGCAGCCGCAGCCGGCTGGCCGCCCTTGGCGACGTGCTCGACCCCGCCCGCTTCGTGCCGTCTCTGACGCCGATGCGTTCCAACCAGGGCTGGTCGATGACCATCTCGCTGCCGGAGCCGGCGACCGCCATCTCCTGGCGCATGGGCGACAGCGGTCCGTTCACCGACACCGGTTTTCTGGCGATGAACGACCAGACCACCGGCAAGCCGATGGCCAATCCGAGCTTCGAGATGCCCGACAGCACCGTGGCCGGGATTATCGCGATCAAATATCTCGACATCAGGGGCCGCGAAACCGGCCCGTTCGACATCCGTTTCGATCCTGAGACAGCACTCCAGCAAGGCAACAAGCAGATCCTCGACCAGTTCTGGACGTCGTGGATCGCCTTCGACTCCGGCGGCAACCACGGCCTGGTCTATTTCACCCAGATGCTGTCCTACCGCTGCGCCATCAAGGAGGTGCGTTACAGCCTGAACGGTGCCGCGCTCGACAAGTCGCTCGAGATACCGCCTTGCGACAAGAAAGACCCTTACGCCATCCCCTACGACGCCAAGGGCTATTTCAAGGTCGCCGACAGCGTGAAATCGATGTCGGTGCAGGTCACCTACACCGACGACACCAAGTCGCCGGTGCGGGAGTACAAGCGGCAGTAGCTCACCCTCCCCCTTGTGGGGAGGGCTATCGCATATGGAATTCTTGAGGCGTCTGCCGGGCACGGACCCCATCCCTAACCCCTCCCCACAAGGGGGAGGGAGACTTCCGTTGCCGCTGACCTAGGCGAAATCGCCTGTCTTTTCGGCGCCAAAGAAGAAATAAAGGCACGCGGCAGCGTTCCCTCCCCCTTGTGGGGAGGGTTAGGGTGGGGGTCCTCTTCGCAAGAATCCATATGCGAAATGCCCGACATCATCCTTGCGCAACCGGCGCCGAAGGGGTTCTGTTTGCGCCTTCAGAATCGGTGAGAGCGCAATGACTGTCAGCACCATCAAGGCCAGGGGTATTTCGGTTTCGCTCGACCTCACGGTCGGCCACATCGCCGACATGGTCGTCGAGGGCGGCGGGCGGCAGCTGAAGCCGTTGCACCGCGCACCCTGGGTCGATGCGGACGAGACGCTGCCGAAAGACCTTCCGGAAGGCACCGTTCGCCTCTCCGGCGATTTTCTCTGCGCGCCGTTTTCGCGCAGCGATGTCGAGGAGGCGCCGCTGCATGGCTGGCCGGCCAACAGCGCCTGGGATGTCACCGAGAGTGCCCCGACGGATGATGGCTGGCGCGCGGTCTACCGCTTGCGGCACAAGGTGATGGGCGCAACGGTCGAAAAAATCCTGACGCTGCGCGACGGCCATCCCTTCCTCTACCAGGAACATGTGTTTTCCGGCGGCCATGGCGCGATCTCGGTCGCGCATCACCCGATGACGGCGATGACGGGCGGCGGCAGGCTGGCCTTTTCGCCCAAGCGGTTTGCCGCGACGCTGGACGATCCGCTGGAGCCGGATCCCGCGCGCGGCCGCTTCATGCTGGCCTATCCGGCGCGCTCCACCGATCTCAGCCATTTCCCCGCCGCCGGCGGCGGCCCGCTCCACCTCCCGCAATACCGTATGGAAGACCGCCGCGAGGATTTCATCACGCTGGTCGAGGCCGATCATGGCGGGCCGGGCTGGACCGCGCTTGCGCGACAGGCCGAAGAGGACCTGGTGCTGGTGCTGAAGAACCCGGCCGAGCTGCCGATCACCATGTTGTGGCTCAGCAATGGCGGGCGCGACTACGCGCCCTGGAGCGGCCGCCACCTGGGCGTGCTCGGCATAGAGGACGGCCGCGCCGCCGTCGGCCATGCCGCCTCGATCGGCGACAACTGGCTGAAGCGCGAAGGGGTAGCGACAGCCTTTGCGCTGGGCGAAGGCCAAAGCGTTTCCTTCCGCCATGTCATCGGCGCGATGCCCCTGTCCGGCGGCGAGCCGCCACAGGAGGTCACGACAGCGGATGGCCGAATGCGGCTGGCAGCGGGCGGTGCGACGCGGGAGGTTCCGTTCGACAGCGATTTCCTGCGTATTGGGCAGCCTCCGGCCGCCTGAGGCGGGATTGCGCTGCCGCGGAGTTTGAAATTTCCACGAACTGCCGCCAAGATGTGGCCGAAATCATCATGCGGAACATGGTGGATATGAAGCTCCTGCAAGAGAGGCTCCAATGTCCGAAATCGCCCATCTCGCCGCTACCATCTTCAAGCGCGCCGGCAAGGCAAACCGCTTTATCGTCGCCATTGCCGGTCCGCCGGGCGCCGGCAAGTCGACGCTGTCGGCGAGGCTGCATGATCTGCTGCCCGAAGGTGCGGCGGAAGTGGTGCCGATGGACGGCTTCCACTATGACGACGCCGTGCTCGAGCGGCGCGGCCTGCGCGCGCGCAAGGGCGCGCCGGAAACCTTTGACTTTGCCGGTTTTGAGGCTCTGCTGAAGCGTATCCGGGCCGGCGAGCCCGACATCGCCATCCCGGTCTTCGACCGCAGCATGGAACTGTCGCGCGCCGCGGCCTCGATCGTTGCCACCGAGACCAAATTCATCCTGGTCGAAGGCAATTACCTGCTGCTCGACGAGGAGCCGTGGTCGCGGCTGGCGCCGCTGTTCGATTTCACGATCTTCGTCGACGTGCCGCGCAATGAACTCGAGCGCCGCTTGCTGGAGCGCTGGCACGAGCATGGCCGCTCCGACGAGGATGCGCGCGCCTGGATCGCTTCCAACGACATGCCCAATATCGACCGGGTTATTGCCCGCCGCCGGGCCGCCGATCTGGTGATCGGCGAACCCGCTTGATTCTACGGATTGCGCAAGGGGAACCTTAAGACTTTCAGGCCGTTATCGCCGATAAGGCAATTCTGCCAAAGAGGGAGTCCGTCCGATGGCACAGAAGGCAAGAAAGCCCGCGCCCTCCAAGGGCAAGGCAACCCAATCCAAGGCAGGCGCCGGCCCGGCGGTCGCGGCGCGTTCAAAGGACACCAAGCCGACCTTCGGCAAGGCGGCGCCGAAAAAAGTGGTGCCGGCCGCTGCGAAAGCCGCGCCGAAAACCGCAAAGCCCAAGAAACCGGCAGGCGCTGACGGTTCTATTTCGGGCAGCGCAATGCGCACGGTCAAGGCTGCGGCCAATGTGGCTGCGGGCGCCGTCGTCATCGCCGCCAGGGGCACTGCATCGCTTGCAGCATCCATGGTGGGCAAGGGCGGCTCGAAAGCCAAGGCGAAGGCAAAGTAGCCTTCTCTAAGGTCGCTGGTTTGCGTCAGGCTCTGGCCGGGATGGTCAGGCCCTTCTGCACTGCCGGTCGCGCAAGACCGCGTTCCAGCCATGCCGCAACATTGGCGAAATCGTCGAAGCCGACGAGGTCGCGCGCTTCGTAGAAGCCGATCAGGTTGCGCACCCAGCCGAGCAGCGAAATGTCGGCGATGGTGTAGTCATTGCTCATGATCCACTTGCGGCCCTTCAGCCTGCCGTCGAGCACGCCGAGCAGCCGCCGCGATTCATCCCGATAGCGCTCCAGCGGGCGCTTGTCCGCGATCTCACGGCCGGCAAATTTGTGAAAAAAGCCGACCTGGCCGAACATCGGCCCGACCGAGGCCATCTGGAAGAACACCCATTGGATGGTCTCGTAGCGGCGCGCCGCGTCCACGGGCATGAGCAGGCCGGTCTTTTCGGCGAGGTAGAGCAGGATGGCGCCGGATTCGAACAGGCCTATCGGCTTGCCGTCCGGACCGTTCGGATCGATGATCGCCGGTATCTTGCCGTTGGGATTGAGCGACAGGAATTCCGGCGTCCAGCTTTCATTCTTGCCTATGTTGACCAGATGCGGCTCGTAGGGCAGGCCGAGTTCTTCCAGGGCGATCGATATCTTCACGCCGTTCGGCGTTGTCGCCGAATAGAGCTGGATCTGGTCCGGATGTTTGGCCGGCCAGCGCGTTGCGATCGGAAAGGCGGACAGGTCGGCCATGGAAAACTCCTGATGGGGATTCGCGCCGAGCGGCGCGGTTTTGGCGGGGGCGGCCAAGAATTAGACGCGCGACATGGCACGATCAATACGGCACGATCAATATGGCGGTGAACGTTTCGCCGTGCACGGACAGTCAACGGAACCGACCGCCTGGCGCACCCCCGGGGATCAGACGGCCTTGAAAGCCAGCACCGCATTGGTGCCGCCGAACGCGAAGCCGTTGCTGATCGCGGCGCGCACCTTGCGCTCACGCGCCACATTCGGCGTGACGTCGAGGTCGCAATCGGGATCGGCCTCGCGAAAATTGGCCGTCGGCGGCACGATGCCTTCGCGGATCGCCATCACGCACGCGATCATCTCGAGCGCGCCCGATGCGCCGAGGCAATGGGCATGCATCGACTTGGTCGACGACATCGAAAGCTTGTAGGCATGGTCGCCGAAGACGCGCTTGATCGCCGCCGTCTCGATCTGGTCGTTGGCCTTGGTGCCGGTGCCGTGGGCATTGAGATAGTCGACATCCTCGGGATTGAACCCGGCGTCGGCCAGGCAGGCGCGCATGGCGGCCGTCGGCCCTTCGATGGTCGGTGCGACAATGTCGGACGCGTCGGCGGAAAGGCCGGCGCCGGCAATCTCGGCAAGGATGGTGGCGCCGCGCGCCATGGCGTGTTCGTAGCTTTCCAGCACCGCCATGCCGGCGCCTTCGCCAAGCGACAGGCCTTGGCGGTCGGCCGAGAATGGCCGGCAGGTGTCCGGTGCCAGCACCCGCAGCGCTTCCCAGCCCTTCAGGATACCCCAGACCAGCGGCGCATCGGTGCCGCCGGCAACCATCACGTCGGCGCGGCCGAGCCTGATCTGGTCGACGGCCGAGGCGATGGCATGGTTGGACGACGAGCAGGCCGAGGTGACACCGAAGACCGGCCCCCGCAGGCCGAGATTCATGCTGACATGGCCGGATGCCGCGCTGGGCATCACCTTCGGCACGGTGAAGATGCCGGCGCGGTTCTTGCCCTCGATCAGGATGGCTCGATAGTTCTCCTCGATGGCTTCCCAGCCGCAGACGCCGACACCGACGACGGTGCCCATCCGATAGGTGGTGGCCTCATTCGAAACCAGGCCGGATTGCTGCATGGCTTCCCGCGCCGCAATGGTTGCCAGCAGGCTGAAGCGGTCCATCGACACGGTCTGCTTGCGGTCGATGCCGTGATCGGGAAGCGTTTTGATTTCGCAACCGACCTTGACCTTCAGGTCATGCAACTGCGGACTTGTAATCTGGCCGATGGCCGAGCGGCCGGCGCGCATCTCGTTCCAGATCGCAGGTACGCTGGTGCCGAGCCCGCAAATGCCGCCCATGCCGGTGATAACGACGCGCTGCCGCATTCAGGTCAGGCTTTTTTCGCGATCAGCGCGCGGACAGCTTCGACCATATCGCCGACATTCTTCAGATTGCTCCAGGCGTCGACCGTGTTCATCTCGATCTCGATGCCATACTCTTCCTCAAGATCGAAGATGATCTCCGTCAGCTCGAGCGAATGGATACCAAGCGAGGTCAATTCGGTGGTGGTGGTGATTTCCTCGCCACCCGGCTCGGCATGAGCCTTGATCTTCGCGATGATATCCGTTGCCAGCTGGTCGGCCATTCGGTTTCTTCCCCACTATGTCGCGTTTCCCGACGCCAACTGCGCAGCGCCCCTTTTCTCCTGGTATCAAGCCGCCGTCGTCGTTTTATACCCCCGCCAAGCGCTGCGTGACCGTACCAAGGTGGTTCCCTCTATAGAAACCGAAACGTTGTCAAGCAACAAGCTATATCGAACTCCATATCGACAAAGCCGCCGGAGTGCTTAACGTGCTGGCATGGATACGGCTGAACATGGCGAGATTTCGACGCAGCGCGTTGCGGGCGTGGCGCGGCTTTCCTGCGCTCTCGGTGACGGTCGCACGCGCCTGCGGCGCCTCTATCAGGACGGTGCCGCCAAGATAAGGATGCCGGCTGTCTCGGCCGATCCGCTCGAAGCGGTGCTGATCAACACCGCCGGCGGGATGACGGGCGGCGACCGTATCGCCTGGGACGTGGATGTCGGCGCGGCCGCCTCTGTGTCGATCACGACCCAGGCCTGCGAGAAGATCTACCGGGCGGCATCCGACCGTGCCGAAGTGCGGGTCAAATTGTCGGTTGGTGAAAACGGCCGCATCGCCTGGCTGCCGCAGGAAACCATCGTCTTCGACCGGGCGGCCTTTGCCCGCACGCTCGACGTCGAGCTTGCCGCCGGCGCCGAGGCGCTGGTGCTGGAAGCCGCCGTCTTCGGCCGCCTGGCGATGGGCGAACGCGCCGCGCAGGGCCATTTCCACGACCGTTGGCGCATCCGCCAGGATGGTTTCCTCATTCACGCGGAGGATTTCCGCATCGGACCCGATATCGCCGCCACGCTCGATCGGCCGGCGGTTGCAGGCGGCGCGATCGCGATGGCGACGCTGCTTTTGGTGTCGCCGCGGGCCGAAGCCTTGCTCGACCCGGTTCTGGAGATCGTCGGCGACCAGGGCAGCGCCAGCGCCTGGAGCGTCAAGAAATCTGGCAAGCTTCTTGCGAGGCTCTACGCCGGGGATGGCTACCGGCTGCGCCAGCGGCTGGTTCCACTCGTCGAATTGCTCAACGGAAGGGCGGGGTTGCCCAAATTATGGTCACTGTAGGCCTGTCGCTACCAGCCTGGGAAAACGCATGAACCTGACGCCGAGGGAAAAGGACAAGCTGCTGATCGCCATGGCGGCGATCGTGGCGCGCAAGCGGCTCGAACGCGGGGTCAAGCTCAACCATCCGGAAGCGATCGCGCTGATCACCGACTTCGTCGTCGAGGGCGCCCGTGACGGCCGCCCGGTCGCCGACCTGATGGAGGCCGGCGCCCATGTCGTCACCCGCGCGCAAGTCATGGAAGGCATCGCCGAGATGATCCACGACGTGCAGGTCGAGGCGACATTTCCCGACGGCACAAAGCTGGTGACCGTGCACGAACCGATACGGTGAGGAGGAGAAGATGCTTGAGCTGCGCCCCAACTGCGAATGCTGTGACAAGGACTTGCCGCCGGAGGCAACAGATGCGTTGATCTGCACCTTCGAGTGCACCTTTTGCGCCGACTGCGTGGAGCATGTGCTGGGCGGCACCTGCCCCAATTGCGGCGGCAATTTTTCGGCGCGGCCGATCCGGCCAGTGGCGATGCTGAAGAAATATCCGGCGTCGACCAGGCGGGTGCTCAAGGCCGAAGGCTGCGGTCCCCGTAAGGCGGCATGAACACAACGACCCTTAACCAGAAGGCATTTCGATGATCCCCGCTCCGATGAAACGCGCTTCGCTTTCCGCAATTCTGCTTCTAGCCGCTGCCATGCCGGCCTATGCCCATGTCGGCATCGGCACGACCTCCTCCTTCATGGCCGGCTTCATGCACCCGCTCTCCGGTGTCGATCATATGACCGTGATGATCGCGGTCGGACTGTGGGCAGCGCTCAAGGGCGGCAAGGCGGTTCTTGCCTGGCCGGCGGCCTTTGTCGGCGTCATGCTGGCCGGCGGCGCGCTCGGCATGCTGCACATGCCGCTGCCCTTCGTCGAACCGGGCATCCTGGCATCGGTCGTGGTGCTCGGGCTGCTGGTGGCGCTGGCGGTCGACCTGCCGGTCTCGGCCGGCGTCGCGATCATCGGCCTGTTCGCGCTGTTCCACGGCCACGCCCATGGCACCGAGGTGCCGGAGAATGCCGGAGGGCTTGAATACATGGCCGGCTTTGCCGTCGCCACCGCGGCTCTCCATGCCACCGGCATCGCCGCCGGGCTCGGTCTCGGCATCCGGTTCCGTGGCTTGGCCCGCGCTGCCGGTGCCGCTTGCGCGGCGATCGGTGCCGGCCTCGTCTTCGGTGTGCTGTGAAGATGATCCCGGGCGAAATCATCACGGCGGGCGGTGACATAGACCTGAACAAGGGTCTGCCGACCGTCACCTTGAAAGTGGCCAACAGCGGCGACCGGCCGATCCAGGTCGGCAGCCACTATCACTTCTTCGAGACCAATGAGGGGCTGAAGTTCGACCGCGAGCTTGCTAGAGGCATGCGCCTCGACATCGCCGCCGGCACGGCCATGCGCTTCGAGCCGGGACAGGAGCGCGACGTGACACTGGTGCCGCTCGGCGGCAAGCGCGAGGTCTACGGATTTCAGCAGAAGGTGATGGGCAAGCTGTGAGATTTCCCAGCGCGCTCGGCTCAGTTCGACGGCTTGGCCGCGGCGTAGATGACGACCTTTCCGGGATCGTCGAATTCGACGGCGAGGACATCCTGCACAAGCACGCGCCGCGACTCGATGGCGTTGAACAAGAGCGCGTTGGCCTCGATCTCCTTGCGCAATTCCGCAATATCGTCCTGATGCTGCTTGATCTTGCTTTCGATTACTGCCGGCGGGCCGCCTTCGGTGCGCGCGGCGTCGGTCAGGAATACGATATCGACCTTGTCGAGCTTGGATGTCTTGCGCACCATGCCGATGTTTTCACGCGTCCGGTCGATCGCAATGTTGACGTTGCCGGCCTCAGCGGTGGCCTTGGCCTCTTCCTGCTTGACCTGCGAACCGATGATGCGGTTGACGGTCTCCGTGCTTTCGACACCTTGTCCGGCAACGGGACCGGTGGCCGCGAGGAACGCCGTGGCGGCGACTGCCTGCAGCCATCTTTGGGCGGAAAAGGGAGTGATCGCCATCGCTCGCTCCTGAGAGAACTCGTTTCGGGACGCGGTTTAGCGCGAGAACGACAAAACGAATCCCGCCCGGCGAAGGTTCCCTTCCCAATGCGGCCGGCGGGCCGGATGCCGGCCCGCCGCGCTGCCTGGTCAGCTCGCCTTCTTGGTGATCAGGGTCAGCGCGCCGTTGGGTTCCATGCTGGCGGCGACGACCTGCGCCGAGCTGAGCCCTTTGGCCTCCAGCGCGGACTTGACCTTGGGCGTGGCGTCGATCGAGCTGCGCAGTTTCTTCAAGCCGTCATCGCCACGCTGGGCGATCACCTGGTTGACCTGCGTCTGGGTGTCCTTTGGCAGCTCCGTGATGTCGACGATGTTGACGCTCTGGATCGTCGGTACGGCAGGCTGCGCCTGGGGTGTGGCCGGAGCGGGCGTGGTCGGCGCCGGAGCGGGCTGTTGCGCGGGTTGCTGCTGGGCACGGGCGGCGCCCGCCAGCATCAGGGTAGCGGCAGCGGCAAGAACTATCGTTTTGCGCATGGATTTTCCTTTCCATCGATTGGCAAACGGTCGTTTTGGGGTGGCCCCCTAACCTCAAACGCCAAATGGGATCAGAAAGTGTCGCCGAGCGGGTCATTACGTGACCATTGGATGGCGACAATGTGCAGCCGGGCTTCAATCAAACCGCATTTCGGCAAACCGCATTTCGCCAAACCACATTTCGCCAAACCGCACTTCGGGAGCAATCGCTGATGGCCAGAATTACCCGCGCCGCCTATGCGCAGATGTACGGCCCGACGGTCGGCGACAAAGTGCGGCTTGCCGACACGGAACTGTTCATCGAGGTCGAGAAGGATCTCACCATCCATGGCGAAGAGGTAAAATTCGGCGGCGGCAAGGTGATCCGCGACGGCATGGGCCAGAGCCAGGTTTCCCGAGCCCAGGGCGCAGTCGACACCGTGATCACCAACGCGCTGGTGGTCGACGCCAGCGCCGGAATCTTCAAGGCCGATATCGGTCTGCGAGATGGGCGCATCGCTGCGATCGGCAAAGCCGGCAATCCCGATACTCAAGATGGCGTCACCATCATCATCGGTCCCGGCACCGAGATCATCGCCGGCGAAGGCAAGATCCTGACCGCGGGCGGCTTCGACGCGCATATCCATTTCATCTGCCCGCAGCAGATCGAGGAAGCGCTGATGAGCGGCATCACCACCATGCTTGGCGGCGGCACCGGCCCAGCGCATGGCACGCTGGCGACCACCTGCACGCCGGGGCCCTGGCACATGGCGCGCATGATCCAGTCCTTCGATGCCTTCCCGATGAACATCGGCCTGTCGGGCAAGGGCAATGCGTCCCTGCCCGCCGCGCTCGAGGAAATGGTGCTGGGCGGCGCCTGCTCGCTGAAGCTGCACGAGGACTGGGGCACGACCCCGGCGGCCATCGACTGCTGCCTCTCGGTCGCCGACGATTACGATGTGCAGGTGATGATCCACACCGACACTCTGAACGAATCCGGCTTCGTCGAGAACACGGTGGCGGCTATCAAGGGCCGGACCATCCACGCCTTCCACACCGAGGGTGCCGGCGGCGGCCATGCGCCCGACATCATCAAGGTCTGCGGCTTGCCCAACGTCATCCCGTCCTCGACCAATCCGACGCGGCCCTACACGGTCAACACGCTGGCCGAGCATCTCGACATGCTGATGGTTTGCCATCATCTGTCGCCGTCGATCCCCGAAGACATCGCCTTTGCCGAAAGCCGCATCCGCAAGGAGACCATCGCGGCGGAGGACATCCTGCACGACATCGGCGCCTTTTAGATCATCTCTTCCGACAGCCAGGCCATGGGCCGTGTCGGCGAAGTGGCGATCCGCACCTGGCAGACCGCCGACAAGATGAAGCGGCAACGCGGGTCGCTGCCGCAGGAAACCGGCAACAACGACAATTTCCGCGTCCGCCGCTATATCGCCAAATACACGATCAATCCGGCCATCGCGCATGGGCTGTCGAAGGATATCGGCTCGATCGCGGTTGGAAAGCGCGCCGACCTGGTGCTGTGGAACCCGGCCTTCTTCGGCGTCAAACCGGATATGGTGCTGATCGGCGGCATGATCGCCGCCGCCCCGATGGGCGACCCGAACGCCTCGATCCCGACGCCGCAGCCGATGCACTACCGGCCGATGTTCGGCGCCTATGGCAAGGCCAGGACCAATTCGTCGGTGACCTTCGTTTCGAAGGCAGCGCTCGAATCCGGCCTGCACGGCAGGCTGGGCGTGGACAAGCAGTTCGTCGCCGTCGAGAACACCCGCGGCGGCATCGGCAAGCATTCGATGGTGCTCAACGACGCTACGCCGCATGTCGAGGTCGACCCGGAAACCTACGAAGTGCGCGCCGACGGCGAGCTGCTGACCTGCGAGCCGGCGACCGTGCTGCCGATGGCGCAGAGGTATTTTCTGTTTTGAACTTCATCCCTAATGCGGCATCGCACGAAGCCGTTTGAACGCGACGCGGTTTGGGGCAATATACACCCCATGAACAGGATCGATCGCCTCAGAGCCCTTACGCCCTACGAAACGGACTTTGCGCAGTGGAGCGCCGAACAGGCAGCGCTGTTGCGCGACGGGCGCCTTTCCGAGCTTGATCGGGAGAACGTAGCCGAGGAGATCGAAAGCTTGGGGAGGAGTGACAGGCGGGAGATCCGCAGCCGGATGGAGGTGTTGATTGCACATCTTCTGAAATGGGAATTCCAGCCCGGCCACAGATGCCATAGCTGGCAGGCATCAATCTCCGAACAGCGCGTTTGGATCGGAAATATCATCAAGGATAGCCCGAGCCTCCGTCGTTATCCCGCGCAGATTTTCGATGAGGCATACGGGTACGCTTTGCCGACAGCGGCAAGGGAGACCGGTTTGAGGAAGGCCCATTTCCCGGCCGAGCCTCCCTTCACAGTCAAGCAGGCCCTCGATGGACGATTTTGGCCAGGCGGTCCACTTTCGATGGATGACTTCCTGCGGGATTAGCCGCTTCTTCGTTTATTGCGCTCCGAGTTACAGCCGGCCATATGGAACAGCAAATCGCCTCCGCCCACGACATCTTCCCGCACATCCGCATCGTCATGGGCATGGTGATCGGGCTTGGTGTCGCCCGCCTGCTGTCGGGGGTGGCGCGCATCGTCCAGCATCCGGGCCAGTACCGGCTCTATCCCGTGCATCTGGCCTGGGTCGCTTCGGTGCTTTTGATGCTGGTGCATTTCTGGTGGTGGGAGTTCGGTCTCTACGCCATTGAGACGTGGACCTTCGGCAAGTACCTATTCATCATCTTCTACGCGATCACGCTGTTCCTGCTGTGCGCCCTGCTGTTTCCGGATTCGATGCTGGATTACACCAGCTACGAGGATTTCTTCTATTCGCGCCGTGCCTGGTTCTTCGGCCTGCTGGCGGCGACCTATCTGCTCGACGTGGTCGACACGCTGCTGAAAGGGCCGGAGCATTTCGCCCGCTTCGGCAGCGAGTATCTGTTCCGAACGCCGGTCTTCGTCGCGTTTTGCATCGTTGCGATTCTGGTGCGCGACCGCCGCTTCCACATCGCCTTTGTCGCGGCGGCGCTCATCTATCAGATATCGTTCATCCTGCGGCTCTTCGACACCATCGTCTGAGTGAACGCGATGGTCTAGGCTGTTCGGGAAAGGCAGGTTTCACCCATGTACAAGGCCATCGGATCGCGTGGATCCCGGGTCAGCCGCGTTCTCTGGATGCTCGAGGAACTCGGGCAGGCCTATGAATTCGTCGAGGTTCATCTGCGCTCGCCGGAAGCCTATGCGCTCAACCCGTCGGGCAAGGTGCCGATCCTGATCGATGGCGAGCTGACAGTGACCGATTCGGCGGCGATCTGCGTCTATCTCTCGGACAAACACGCGGACATGGGCATGGGGGCCAACCCGGGCCTAACCGGTCGCGCCGAGATGGATTCCTGGATGCATTTTGCGCAGAGCGAGTTCGAGGCGCCGTTGAGGAACAAGCTGCGCCATCGCTTCCTGCTGCCGAAGGACGTGCGGGTCGATGTCGGTCCTGCGGCGGCCTACGATTTTGCCTCGGAACTCAAGGCGCTGGACCGGCGACTTGGTGATCGGCCGTTCGCGCTGGGCGACCGGTTCTCGGCTGTCGACGTCCTGCTCGGCGACATGGGCGGCTGGGCTCGTGCCGGCCGGTTCCCGATCGAATCCGAGCGCGTCAACGCCTATTTCGACCGCGTGCTGGCGCGGCCTGCCCGCGCAAGGGCGCAAGCAAATGGGGGATCCATGAAATGAAGCTCAACCTCAACACCGACTTCACCAAATTCCCGCGTGCCGTTTCGGTGCTGACCGCCGGCAATGCCGGAACCACCGCGCCGTCCGGTAGGGCCGTGCTCGCCCATGACGAGCGGCATCTGCGCCGCCGGGCCATCGAACTGGCCGACGGCAGCAAGGTGCTGGTCGACCTGGCCGAACCCGTCGCCCTGAACAATGGCGACCGGCTGGTGCTGGAGGATGGCCGCCATGTCGAGATCATCGCCGCGCCGGAAGAGGTCTATGACATCCGGGCTCGTGACACCGTGCATCTGGCCGAACTCGCCTGGCATATCGGCAACCGTCATCTCGCGGCGAGCATCGAGGCCGGGCGCATCCTCATCCTGCGCGACCATGTCATCAAGGCGATGCTGGAGGGGCTCGGCGCAACGGTGCGCGACATTTCCGAGCCGTTCAAGCCGGTGCGCGGCGCCTATTCCGGCCATAGTGGGCAAAGCCACGATCACGGTCATGCGCATAGCCACGCGGAAGCGCATTCCCACTCACATGGCGAATCGCATTCCCATTCGCACAGCCACGCCGGCCACCACCACGACCATGACTGACCAGCCTTCGAACATCGCCCTGCTGCGGCTGATGGCGTGGTTGTCGCCGGCCTTTCCGGTCGGCGGCTTCTCCTACAGCCATGGCCTCGAGCGTGCGGTGCATGACGGGCTGATCGTCGACGGCGAAAGCCTTGCCGCCTGGCTGAAAACGCTGGTCGAGATGGGCTCCGGCTGGAACGACGCCGTGCTGTTTGCCGAGAGCTGGCGCCGGGCACGCGGCACCGGTGATCTCGATGAAATAGCCGCACTCGCCGAAGCGTTGGCCGGCTCGCGCGAACGCCACACCGAGACGATGCTGCAGGGTGCGGCCTTCCTCAAAGCGGCGGCGGCCTGGCCAAATCCGGTGCTGGAGCGCTTGCCGGCTGAGTGTGCTTATTGCGTCGCTGTCGGCGCCATTGCCGGCGGCAATTCAATTGCACTTCGGGATGCGCTGTCCGCCTTCCTGCAGACTTTCTTCTCCAATCTCGTCCAGGCCGCGATCCGGCTTGGCGTCGTTGGCCAAAACAGGGCAACCGCCCTGCTTGCCGGCTTCGAGCCGCTGGCCGTTGCGACCGCAGCCCGCGCCGGGCGCTCGACATTGGACGATCTCGGCGGCTGCGCCTTCGTCTCCGACGTCATGGCGATGAAGCACGAAACCCAGTATTCGCGATTGTTCCGCTCATGATCATCCTCGCCTTCGCGCTTTCGGCCGTCCTGCTGCTGATCACCGCTCTGCATGTCTATTGGGGCATTGGCGGCATCTGGCCGGGCAAGGATGCGGCCTCCTGCGCCCACGCCGTGGTCGGCTTTCGCGGCGTCGACGAAATGCCGACGCCGTTCGCCAGTTTCGCCGTTGCCGCTTGCCTGTGCCTGGCGACGCTGTGGCCGCTGGCGCTCATAGGCGTCTTTGCCTCGCCGTTTCCCAGGGAAGGCCTCGCCGCCACGTCGCTGCTCATCGGGCTGGTGTTCCTGGGACGCGGCATTGCCGGCTTCACGCCATGGTGGCGGCGCCTGGCGCCTGAACAGCCTTTCGCGCGGCTCGATGTCCGTTATTATTCGCCGCTGTGCCTGCTGATCGGGCTCGGCTTCGCCATCCTCGCCATCACGGAGTTTCCCGCATGACACAGACAAATGGCCCGCTGCGCGTCGGCATTGGCGGCCCGGTCGGTTCGGGCAAGACGACGCTGACCGAAAAGCTGTGCAAGGCGCTGCGCGACGAATTCTCGATCGCCGTCGTCACCAACGACATCTACACCAAGGAAGATGCCATGATGCTGGCGCGGCTGCAGGCACTGCCCGAGGATCGCATCATGGGCGTCGAGACCGGCGGCTGCCCGCACACCGCCATCCGCGAGGATGCCTCGATCAATCTGCAGGCGATCGCCGAGATGAACCGGAAATTCCCGGATCTCGATATCGTCTTCATCGAATCCGGCGGTGACAATCTCGCCGCCACTTTCTCGCCGGATCTTGCCGACCTGACGCTCTATGTCATCTCGGTCTGCCAGGGCGAGGAGATCCCGCGCAAGGGCGGGCCGGCGATCACCCGCTCCGATTTCCTGGTGATCAACAAGAGCGATCTGGCGCCCTACGTGAACGTCAACCTCGATGTCATGGAGAGCGACGCCGGCCGCATGCGCGGCAAGCGGCCGTTCGGCTTCACCGACCTGTCGCGCGGCAAGGGGCTGCAGGAGGTGATCGACTTCATCGTCGAGCATGGCGGGCTCAGGGCCGGCGCTGCTGTTGCCAGCACGGCAGCGTGAGATAGCCATCCCTTGCACCAACCGAAACCGGTTGCGGGCATGGGCTGGTCACGGCATTCTTGCCAAAACCGGAGGATTTTAGGATGAGCATCGCCCGCCTGCAGAAGGAAACGCTGACCAACCTGCCCTTCTATGAGGAGCGTGTCGATCTCGCCTGTGCCTTTCGCTGGACGGCGCGGCTCAACATGCACGAGGCGGTGGCCAATCATTTCTCGCTGGCTGTCAACGACGACGGCACGCAGTTCCTGATGAACCCCAACCAGGTGCATTTCTCGCGCATCAAGGCGAGCGACCTTTTGATGATCGATGCCAACGACCCGGATACGCTCTCCGGTCCGGACGCGCCCGACCCGACGGCATGGGGGCTGCACGGCGCCATCCATCGCAATGTGCGCCATGCGCGCTGCGTCATGCATGTGCACTCGATCCACGCCACGGTGCTGGCCTCGCTCGCCGATTCTCGCTTGCCGCCGATCGACCAGAATTCGGCGATGTTCTTCAATCGTCATGTCGTCGACGCGCATTATGGCGGACTGGCCTTCGAGGAAGAGGGCGAGCGCTGCTCGCAGCTTCTCGTCGATCCCAAGGTCAAGGTGATGGTGATGGGCAATCACGGCGTGCTCGTCATCGGCGATACGGTCGCCGATGCGTTCAACCGCATGTTCTATTTCGAGCGCGCGGCCGAGACCTACATCAAGGCGCTGTGGACCGGCCGGCCGCTGCGCACGCTCTCCGACGCCATCGCCGAGAAGGCGGCAAGCGAGATGGACGACTATCCCGGCCAGGCCGAACGCCATCTCAGCGAGCTGAAGGCGATCCTCGACGAGCAGGAACCGGTCTACCGGAACTGAGGGTTAAAGCCCGAGTTCTCTCCGCAATTCCTCGGCGGTGTTGATGACGACAGCGCCGGGCGGTCCGCCCATCGGCTTTTCCGGCCAGAAGATCGTCTTCATGCCCGCCGCCAGCCCTGCCATGGCGCCCGGCCAGCTGTCGTCGATTGCCACGGCGTGCGCAGGGTCGACATCGGCCAGATACGCGGCGCGCAGGAATGGTTCGGCATGCGGCTTGCCTTCGCGCACATCGTTGCGGCTGATCGTCTTCATGCCGGGATAAATGAGGCCGACCATGCTCAGATTGGCGTCGACGATCATCCGGTCCGAATTCGAGACGACGGCTTGCGCCACTCCCATTGCCCGCAGCTCGTTGAATATCTCGATCGCGCCGGGGCGCGGCTTCAAGGTCTCGACCAGCGGCAGATAGTGCTCGTATTTGCGCACGATCCAGTCGTCGAAAGGCAGATCCAGACCGAACTCGTCGCGCATCATCTGGTAGACCGGCCAGGCGGCGACGCCGAGAACCCGCTCATGCAGATCATCAGGCGGTACGAGGCCGACATTGCGCATCGCGGCCATCAGGGCGGCCTCGTGCAACGGTTCGCTGTCGACCAGCGTGCCGTCCATATCCCAGAAAACCGCTTTCGGTGTCATGCAGCGCTCCTTTTTGCGATCCATTAAAGCGTTTGCGCCGGGAGATAAACCTTCGGGGCCTAAGAACGTGCCGCCGGTCGGCACGGCAACCGCGCTTCTTTCCCGACGCAGATATGGTGGAAGAAGGAAATTTGGCCCCGCCTGCGCCGGTGGGCGGCAAGCAATTGCCCTGGAGATTGACAATTGCGCAGCAAGCCGTTCCCTGCAAGAGTAGGAGCGAACCGCTCTTATGACCAGCGGTTTCGGGAGGCAGGACTTTGAATACCCGGCAGGATGGCAGCAACAACAGGCTGGACGACGCGGCGCGTGCCGGCTGGCTTTATTATGTTGCCGGCAACACGCAGGACCAGATCGCCGCCACGCTCGGCATCTCGCGGCAGACGGCGCAGCGGCTGGTGTCGCTGGCGGTGTCGGAGGGCTTGATCAAGGTTCGCGTCGACCATCCGATCGCCAACTGCCTTGATCTGGCGGCACGGCTGAGATCGCGCTTCGCGCTCGATCTGGTCGAGGTCGTGCCAAGCGATCCCAATTCGTCCTCCACCACGATCGGCATCGCCGAGGCGGCCGCCGCCGAGATCGAGCGGCGGCTGCGCTCGCCGACCCCGATCGTCATGGCGATCGGCACAGGGCGCACGCTGAAAGCGGCGATCGAGCAATTGCCGCCGATGGAATGCCCGCAGCACAAGGTGGTGTCGCTGACGGGCAACATCTCGCCGGATGGCTCGGCCGCCTTCTACAACGTCATCTTCACCATGGCCGACAGGGTCAAGGCCCGCTCCTTCCCGATGCCGCTGCCGGTCATCGCCTCTTCGCCGGAGGAACGCGAGATGCTGCTGAACCAGCCGATGATCCAGCCGACGCTGGCGCTGGCGGCGGAAGCCGACGTCACCTTCATCGGCATTGGCGACCTCGGCCCGAAGGCGCCGCTCTACGAGGACGGCTTCATTTCGGAGAGCGAATTGAAGGCGCTGCAGAAGGCCGGTGGAATCGCCGAAATCGTCGGCTGGGTGTTCGATCGCGAAGGTCGCATGATCGAGGGCATCACCAACGATCGGGTGTCGTCGGCTTCGCTGCCGTCGCGCGAAAAATCGCTGGTCATCGCATTGGCCATGGGCGAACGAAAGCTGCCGGGCATCCTGGCGGCGGTCAACCGGCGGCTGATCAACGGCCTCATCACCGATGAACGGACCGCCGCCGCGCTGCTGGCCAGCATCTGATCCCGCTTGCGGTCATAGCGGCGTCACTGCCTATTTGGATAAAAAGCCAGCCGGCTATTTGCCTCGCCCGAAAGGATCATTGCCATCGAGGAAACCGAGGTCGCGCAGCAGATGCGGCGACAGGTCCCTGATGTCGAGATGTGCCTTCTTTTTTATCGCGAACCAGCCAAATCCGTCCGTGAGCCACGAAATCCAGCGGTGATCCGGAGCGGGAGTGCATTTTTGCTGCGCCATGGTCATGATCGTCAACCTTCGCTATCCTAAACCCGAATGACGGGTTGATCCGGAATGTCGGTCTTGCCGGCCGCCTTTGCCAATAGAACGTCTGTTATGACCCATAAGGAGGCTTTATGCCGGACCTCGGCTCGCGACAGGTTTCGCAACTCCCGCCGCTGCAGGCGATCAGGGTGTTCGACGCGGTGGCGCGGCATCTTTCCTTCACCAAAGCCGCCGGCGAACTCGCCATGACGCAAGCGGCGGTCAGCTATCAGATCAAGGTGCTGGAAGAGCGTATCGGCGCGCCGCTGTTCCTGCGCCGGCCACGCCAGATCGTATTGACCGAAGCCGGGCAGCGCCTGGCGCCGGCAGTCGGCGAGGCCTTTGCCATTCTTGGCCAGGCCTATGCCGCGGCGCGTGGCGGCGCCGACGGGTTGCTGTGCGTCACCACGGTGCTGACCTTTGCCTCGAACTGGCTGGCACACCGGCTGGGCTCGTTCCAGATCGCTCATCCGGCGCTTGCCGTTCGGCTTGAGACGTCGAGCCGCCTGACGGACTTTGCCCGCGAGGAAGCCGATATCGCTATCCGCTCCGGCGCCGGCAAATGGCCGGGCCTAGAAGCGCACAAGCTGTTCGATGCCGATTTCACGCCGATGCTGAGCCCCAAGCTCGCGGCAAGCATCGGTGGCGTCAAGGAACCGGCCGACCTCTTGCGGCTGCCGATCCTCGATCCTGGCGATATCTGGTGGAACGAGTGGTTTTCGGCTGCCGGCGTGGACTCGCACGACCTTGCAAAGCGGCCAGGCAGCAGCATGGGCGCGCAGGCTTATGAGGCCAATGCGGCGATCGCCGGTCATGGCGTCGCGATCCTGACCAGGGCCCTGTTCAAGGCGGAACTCGCCGACGGCCGCCTGATCCAGCCCTTCGACCTGGTCGGCGACGACGGTCATGCCTACTGGCTGGTCTATCCCCAGGCGCGCCGCAACGTGCCGAAGATCCGCGCCTTCCGCGACTGGCTGCTGGCCGAGATCGCCTGCTGACAGGCAAGCCCTCCGGCAGCCGCATTCAAGACAACAGCCTTTCTGTCCGGCCGCCTGGTGTCCGGCGCGGGCGCAGCTTGTCTTCGCAATTTCCATCCACCCAATGTCCGCCGGCCTCGCCGAGTGCTGCGCTGCAGCATCGAATCCGGCTTGACATAATTAACGCCAGGTGAGTAATTGCCCAAAGCCAAGGCAAATGCTCATCTTGGTTCAAGGGAGGAATTTGATGAAACTTCGCACGCTCACCCTGGGCTTGTTGTCGGCCAGCGCATTTGCGTTCGCCGCACACGCCGAATCCATCACCATCGCCACCGTCAACAATGGCGATATGGTCCGCATGCAAAAGCTGACCGAAGACTTCACCAAGGCGAACCCCGACATCCAGCTCAACTGGGTTACGCTTGAAGAGAACGTGCTGCGCGAGCGCGTCACCACCGACATCGCCACCAAGGGTGGACAATATGACGTGATGACCATCGGCACCTATGAAGTTCCGATCTGGGCCAAGCAGAGCTGGCTGCTGCCGCTCGACAAGCTCGGCGACGACTATGACGCCAAGGACATCATCCCGGCTATCGCCGGCGGCCTTTCGGTCGACGGCAAACTCTATGCCGCGCCCTTCTACGGCGAAAGCTCCTTCGTCATGTACCGCAAGGACCTGATGGACAAGGCCGGGCTGAAGATGCCCGATGCGCCGACCTGGGACTTCATCAAGCAGGCCGCCGACAAGATGACCGACCGCGCCAATGGCGTGAATGGTGTGTGCCTGCGCGGCAAGGCCGGCTGGGGCGAGAACATGGCCTTCCTGACCGCCATGTCGAACTCCTTCGGCGCACGTTGGTTCGACGAGAACTGGAAGCCGCAATTCGACCAGCCCGAATGGAAGAACACGCTGCAATTCTATGTCGACCTGATGAAGGCCGACGGCCCCGAGGGCGCATCCTCCAACGGCTTCAATGAGAACCTGGCGCTGTTCCAGCAGGGCAAATGCGGCATGTGGATCGACGCCACCGTCGCCGCGTCGTTCGTCTCCGACCCGAAGGCATCCCAGGTCGCCGACAAGGTCGGCTATGCCCTGGCGCCTGACAACGGCCTGGGCAAGCGCGGTAACTGGCTGTGGGCCTGGTCGCTGGCCATCCCCGCCGGCACGCAGAAGGCTGATGCCGCCCAGAAGTTCGTCTCCTGGGCGACCAGCAAGCACTATGCCGAACTGGTCGCTTCGAAGGAAGGCTGGGCCAATGTTCCTCCGGGCACGCGCTCCTCGCTCTACGCCAATGCCGAGTACCAGAAGGCGGCTCCGTTCGCCAAGATGACGCTCGACTCCATCAACGCCGCCGACCCGACACATCCGACGGTCAAGCCGGTGCCCTATGTCGGCGTTCAGTTCGTCGCCATCCCTGAATTCCAGGGTCTTGGCACCACCGTCGGCCAGCTCTTCTCGGCGGCTCTTGCCGGCCAGTCGAGTGTCGACGATGCCTTGAAGCAGGCCCAGGATGCTGCCACCGCGGCAATGACCGAAGGCGGATACATCAAGTAGGCTCCTCCCGGTGCCGAATGCCGGTCGCCTCCTTGACCGGCAACGGCCGCCCGAGTTCCCAGTTCGGGCGGCCGCCTTTAACGCCTTTTGAAAATTCAGTCTGACCAGTGAAGGGTGACCGTCATGGCTACTCAGCAGACCCGTTCGCTTGCCCGTTTCATGATGGCGCCATCCGTGGTGCTGCTGTTCGTCTGGATGATCGTGCCGCTGGTCATCACCATCTGGTTCTCCTTCCAGCAGTACAATCCGCTCAATCCGATCCGCGACGGCTTCGTCGGCTTCTCGAACTACGCGCTGTTCTATTCGAACCCGGCCTTCCTGCAATCGATCCTCAACACGCTCACTTTGGTGGTCAGCGTGCTTTTGATCACGGTGATCGGCGGCATCCTGCTGGCGCTGCTGATCGACCAGCCGATGTGGGGCCAGGGGATCGTGCGCATCCTCGTCATCTCGCCGTTCTTCGTCATGCCGCCGGTGGCCGCACTGGTCTGGAAGAACATGATCATGCACCCGCAATATGGGGTGTTCGCCGATATCGCGCGCTTCTTCGGGGCCCAGCCGATCGACTGGTTCGGGCAGCATCCGATGATGGCGATCATCATCATCGTCGCCTGGCAATGGCTGCCCTTCGCGACCCTCATCCTCTTGACCGCGCTGCAATCGCTCGACGGTGAGCAGAAGGAAGCCGCCGAGATGGACGGCGCCGGCTTCATCAGCCGCTTCATCTATCTGACGCTGCCGCATATGTCGCGCGCCATCACCGTCGTCATCCTGATCCAGACGATCTTCCTCCTCTCCGTCTATGCCGAGATCCTCGTCACCACCAATGGCGGCCCGGGATACGCCTCCACCAACCTGCCCTTCCTCGTCTACCAGAAGGCGTTGCTGGAGTTCAAAATCGGCCAGGCGTCCGCCGGCGGTGTGATCGCCGTCATTCTCGCCAACATCGTTGCCTTCTTCGCCATGCGCGCCGTCGGCAAGAACCTGGACAAGTAAGGGGGAGACAATGTCGCTTGCGCTGAACCACCCCCACTCCGTCCCGCTGCGCGGGACACCTCTCCCCCTGCCCGGGGGAGAGGAAACGCCTGCATCGAAGCCGCGCCCTTCCTCTACCCCGTCGATCGGGGGAGAGGTGGTTTGCGCAGCAAACCGGAGTGGGGGTCGACCCTGCCACCAACATCGCCGATACGGGAGAACCTGATCATGGCACGTTCAGTCACAACGCAGCACAAGACGATCGCGACAATTGCCGCCTGGATCGTCGCCCTGCTGATCTTCTTCCCGATCCTCTATACGATCATCACCTCGTTCAAATCGGAGCAGGAAGCCATCCAGGGATTCAGCATCATCCCGTCGGGGACGTTCGAGAGTTATTCCGAGGTTCAGGCGCAGAACGGCTACTTCAAGTTCTTCTTCAACTCGGTGCTGCTCTCGGTCGGCTCGACCATCCTGGCCCTGCTGGTCGCCATACCGGCCGCATGGTCGATGGCCTTCTCGCCAACCAAGCGAACCAAGGACATCCTGATGTGGATGCTGTCCACCAAGATGATGCCCGCGGTTGCCGTGCTGTTCCCGATCTACCTGATCTTCCGCGACACGGGACTGCTCGACAGTCGTATCGGCCTGATGGTCATGCTGATGCTGATCAACCTGCCGATCGTGGTGTGGATGCTCTACACCTATTTCCGCGAAATACCGGGCGAGATCCTGGAAGCGGCACGCATGGACGGTGCATCGCTGTGGAACGAGATCATTTATGTCCTCACGCCGATGGCGGTGCCGGGCATCGCCTCGACCATGCTGCTCAACATCATCCTGGCCTGGAACGAGGCGTTCTGGACGATCCGGCTGACGACCACGGAAGCAGCACCCTTGACCGCCTTCATCAGCTCGTTCTCGAGCCCGCAAGGCCTGTTCTGGGCCAAGCTTTCGGCGGCCTCGACACTGGCCATCGCGCCGATCCTGATCATGGGCTGGTTCAGCCAGAAGCAGCTGGTGCGCGGCCTGACATTTGGTGCCGTGAAGTAAGACCGCCGCAAGCAACAGACGCCGGACAATAACCCCTCGGGGAGGAAACCATGGGAAACATCACACTCAAGAACGTCTCCAAATCCTTCGGATCGACGTCCATCATCCCCGGCCTCGACCTGGTGATCGAGAATGGCGAGTTCGTCGTCTTCGTCGGCCCGTCGGGTTGCGGCAAGTCAACATTGCTGCGGCTGATCGCCGGCCTGGAAGACACCAGCGGCGGCTCAATCAACATCGACGGCCGCGACGTCACCGGCGAGGCACCGGCCAAGCGCAAGCTCGCCATGGTGTTCCAGTCCTACGCGCTCTATCCGCACATGACGGTGGCCAAGAATATCGGCTTCCCGCTGAAGATGGCCGGCGAGGACAAGGCGACCATCGACAAGAAGGTGGGAGATGCCGCGCGCGTGCTCAACCTCACCAACTACCTCGAACGCCGGCCTGGCCAGCTTTCCGGCGGCCAGCGCCAGCGCGTCGCCATCGGCCGTGCCATCGTGCGTCAGCCGACCGCCTTCCTGTTCGACGAACCACTGTCCAACCTCGACGCAGCACTTCGCGGCACGATGCGGCTGGAGATCAGCGAACTGCATCATCAGCTCAAGACGACGATGATCTATGTCACCCACGATCAGGTCGAAGCCATGACCATGGCCGACAAGATCGTCGTGCTGAACGCCGGCAACATCGAGCAGGTCGGCTCGCCGATGGAACTCTACAAGACGCCGAAGAACCTGTTCGTCGCCGGATTCATCGGCTCGCCGAAGATGAATCTGATCGAAGGCGCGCCGGCGGCCAAATACAGCGCCAAGACCATCGGCATCCGCCCCGAGCATCTGGAAATCTCGACCACGGCGGGCGACTGGAAAGCCACCGTCGGCGTTGCCGAACATCTCGGTTCCGACACGTTCCTGCACGTTCAAGCTGATGGCGTCGGTCCGCTGACGGTGCGTGCCGACGGTGAACTGGCCGTGCATCACGGCGACACCATCTATCTGACGCCCGACAAGGCCAAGCTGCATCGCTTCGGCGCCGACGGAAAGGCAATATAAGCATGCGACTGGCTGGTAAATCCGCGCTGATCACGGGTTCGGCCCGTGGCATCGGCAGGGCCTTCGCCGAAGCCTATGCCGGCGAAGGCGCCACCGTGGCCATTGCCGACATCAATCTCGAGGCTGCGCAGAAGACGGCCGCCGAGATCGGCGGCAAGGCCTATGCGGTCAAGCTAGACGTGACCGACCTCGCCTCCATCGAGGCGGCGGTAAAAGCCGTCGAGGCGAAGACCGGTGGCCTCGATATCCTGATCAACAACGCCGCTTTGTTCGATCTGGCCCCGATCGTCGAGATCACCAAGGCAAGCTACGACAAACTGTTTTCGGTCAACGTCGCCGGCACGCTGTTCATGCTGCAGGCTGCCGCCCGCTCGATGATCGCACGAGGCAAGGGCGGCAGGATCATCAATATGGCGAGCCAGGCCGGGCGGCGCGGCGAGGCGCTGGTCGGCGTCTATTGCGCCACCAAGGCCGCCGTCATCTCGCTGACCCAGTCGGCGGGGCTCGACCTGATCAAGCACCGCATCAACATCAATGCGATTGCCCCTGGCGTCGTCGACGGCGAGCACTGGGATCACGTCGATGCGCTGTTCGCCAAGTATGAAAACCGGCCGAAGGGCGAGAAGAAGAAACTGGTCGGCGAGGCGGTGCCGTATGGCCGCATGGGCACGGCGCACGACCTCACCGGCATGGCGGTCTTTCTCGCCAGCGCCGACGCCGAATACATCGTCGCCCAGACTTACAATGTCGATGGCGGCCAGTGGATGAGTTGAGGGCGGGGGACGGCCTCTGCTCCTCGTACCTCCACGGGGAGCAGAGGCCGACATCAGCGGGCGCATCGACCTTGGAAGACGTGCCGCCCCTTATCCTCTCCACGTGAAAAACGGGGGAGGGAGTAACGAAGGCCGAAGCCCGGCCATAGGGTAAACAGATGACCGTAAAACTCTCGTCCTCAAATCTCTCCAAGCTGCCCACTGAGGTCGCCGGTCCGAAGTATGACCGCTCAACGCTCAAGGCCGGCATCGTGCATTTCGGCGTCGGCAATTTCCACCGCTCGCACCAGGCCGTCTATCTCGACGATTTGTTAAATGCGGGCATCGGTCATGACTGGGCGCTGGTCGGCGCCGGCGTGTTCGAGGGCGAGAAGATCGGCCGCGCCAAGCTGGAAGAGCAGGATTGGCTGACCACGGTGGTCGAGCAGGACTCTGGCCATATGAGTGCCCGCGTGACCGGCGCCATGATCGACTTCCTGATGCCGGGCGATGCGGCCGGCATCATCGAACGGCTTGCCGACCCGGCCATCAAGATCGTTTCGCTGACCATCACTGAAGGTGGCTATTTCATCGACCCGGCCTCCGGTGTCTTCAACCCGACCCATCCCGACATCGTCGCGGACGCGCAAGCCGGTGCTACACCGAAGACGGTGTTCGGTATCATCCTTGCCGGGCTAGTACGCCGCCGCGACGAGGGCACGGTGCCGTTCACGGTGATGTCCTGCGACAACATTCCTCACAATGGCCACGTCACCTCGGACGGCGTCATTGGTCTGGCCCGTCTGATCGACGAGGATCTGGCGAACTGGGTCAGCGAGCATGTTGCCTTTCCGAACGGCATGGTCGATCGCATCACGCCGGCCACATCAGACCGCGAACGCGGCATCCTCGCCAAGGATTTCGGGCTGGAGGACAATTGGCCGGTGTTTTGCGAGCCGTTCCGGCAATGGGTGCTGGAGGACCATTTCACCGATGGCCGTCCGCCGCTGGAAAAGGTCGGGGTGCAGTTCGTCAAGGACGTCGCGCCATACGAATTGATGAAAATCCGCATCCTCAATGGCGGTCATGCCACCATCGCCTATCCGGCCGGCCTGATGGACATTCATTTCGTCCATGAGGCGATGCAGGAGCCACTGGTGAGCGGTTTTCTGGCCAAGCTCGAACGGGACGAAATCATTCCGACAGTGCCGCCGGTGCCGGACACGGTCCTGGAAGACTATTACCAGCTCATCGAGAGCCGCTTTTCCAATCCCAAGATCGGCGACACGGTGCGCCGGCTCTGCCTCGACGGCTCCAACCGCCAGCCGAAATTCATCATCCCGACCATCGCTGATCGCCTGAAAGCCGGGAAAAGCGTCGCCGGCCTGGCGCTGGAATCGGCGCTGTGGTGCCGCTACTGCTTCGGCACGACGGACAGCGGTGCCGTCATCGAGCCCAACGACCCGAGCTGGGACCGGATGCAGACGACGGCAAAGGCGGCAAAGGACGCGCCGGCCGCCTGGCTTGCCATGGAGGACATCTATGGCGATGTCGGCCGCGCGACGGCATTTATCGAGGCCTTCGCCCATGCGCTCAACGTGCTGTGGGCGAACGGCACGCGCGCGACGCTGACGCGCTATCTCGCCGGCAAGCTCTGAGAGCCATTCGCCGCCATGACGCCTGAACTGGTCATCTTCGACTGCGATGGCGTGCTGGTCGACAGCGAGGCGCTCTCCGTCTCGGCGCTGCTCGGCATGATCAGGCTGGCCGGCGGCAGCGTTAGTGAGGATGCCGCCTACGAGCATTTCCTCGGCAAGAGCATGAAGAGCGTGCGCGAGATTCTCGGCCGCGACTTCGGACTTGATGTCACCGACAGCCACCTCACCGAGATGCGCGTCGAATTGATGCGCAAGTTCCGCGAGGAACTGAAGCCGATCGCCGGCGTCAAGGAGATGCTGCCCAAGCTTGGGCTGCCGTTCTGTGTCGCGTCCTCGGGTACGCTCGACCGCATCCGCTATGCACTGGACGTCACCGGATTGCTTGGGCTGATGGAGCCGCATCTGTTCAGCGCCGCCATGGTGCCGAGCGGCAAGCCCGCGCCCGACCTGTTCCTGCATGCCGCCGCCAGCATGCGGGCCCGTCCGCGCAAATGCCTCGTCGTCGAGGACAGCCCGGCCGGCATCACCGCTGCGCGGGCGGCGGGCATGCGCGTGTTTGCCTTCACCGGCGGCTCACATGCCGGTAACCCGACATTGAAAGCGCGGCTTGCGTCGAGTGAACCGGACTTTATATTCGCTGACATGCTGCAATTGCCCGATCTGATTGCAGGCCTGGGAGCGAGAGTTAGAGCATCTTGACGAAACAGTTCGTTTGCGCGGTCGATGTCGGCACCGGGAGCGCTCGCGCGGGCATTCTCGACACCAGTGGCACCTTGCTCGGCCGCGCCGAACGGCCGATCGTCATGAACCAGCCGAAGCCCGATCACGCCGAGCATGATTCGCGCGATATCTGGTCGGCGGTCTGCGCCGCAGTGCGCACTGCCCGCGAAAAGGCCGGCGTCGCCGCAGAGGATGTCGTCGGCATTTCCTTCGACGCCACCTGTTCGCTGGTGGTGCGGGATCGGCAGGGCGGCCAGCTCAGCGTCTCGACCACCGGCGACAGGCGCTGGGACACCATCGTCTGGCTCGACCACCGCGCCATTGCCGAGGCCGACGAATGCACGGCAAGCGGCCATGCCGTGCTCGACTATGTCGGCGGCGTCATGTCACCGGAAATGGAGACGCCGAAGCTGATGTGGCTGAAGCGGAACCTGCCAAAGACCTGGAATGAAGCCGGCTATCTATTCGATCTCACCGACTTTCTGACCTGGCAAGCGACAGGCTCGGTCGCCCGTTCACAATGCACGCTGACCGCCAAATGGACCTATCTGGCGCATGAGGAGATGGGTTGGCGCCGCGATTTTTTCGAGCTCGTCGGCCTCGACGATCTTTTCGAGCACGGCAATCTGCCCGAGAGGGCCAGCCCGGTCGGCAGCGATATTGGTCCGCTGGCGGCGCAAGCGGCGGCAGAGCTTGGCCTGAGCGAAAAGTGCCGGGTCGGCGCCGGCGTCATCGATGCCTATGCCGGCGCGCTTGGCGTGCTCGGCGGCTTTGCCGGCGACGAACAGGATATCGGCCGGCATCTGGCGCTGATTGCCGGCACGTCGAGCTGCGTCATGGCGATGTCGCCCGATCCGCAGCCTTTTGCCGGTGTCTGGGGTCCCTATTACGGCGCGGCATTGCCGAAGCTGTGGCTGTCGGAAGGCGGCCAGTCGGCAACCGGCGCCCTGCTCGATCACATCATTCGCTGGCACGGAGCCGGCGGCGAGCCGGATGCCGCCATGCATGCAAAAATCGCCAGGCGCGTCGCCGAGCTGCGCGTCACCGAGGGTGAAAACCTTGCCGCCAGGCTGCATGTGCTGCCCGATTTCCACGGCAACCGGTCGCCGCTCGCCGATCCGCATGCCGTCGGCGTCGTCAGCGGGCTGACGCTGGACTCCTCCTTCGACAGCCTGTGCAAGCTCTATTGGCGCACCGCCGTCGGCATCGCGCTCGGCGTGCGCCATGTGCTGGAGGCGCTGAACGAGAACGGCTATCTCATCGACACGCTGCATGTCACCGGCGGCCACACCAAGAACCCGCTGCTGATGGAGCTCTACGCCGACGCCACCGGCTGCACGGTGATCGAACCGCTGGCCGACGAAGCGGTGCTGCTTGGCACCGGCATGGTCGCGGCAACCGCGGCCGGGCTGTTTCCCGACCTCACTGCGGCCTGTCTCGCCATGCAGCAAGGCGGCAGGACGCGTGCGTCGAACCCTAGATCATCAGGGCGTTTCGACCATGATTACAAGGTTTTCCTCGAGATGCACCGGCAACGGCAGATGCTGGACGCGATCCGGTAAAGCAAGTCGGACTACTGTCTCAGCAAGGACACCCCAGACTTCGAATCGAACAAGTGAAGGCTCGTTTCGTCGACCGTATAGCGGACATGGCTGTTGACGGCAGGGCATTCGCGGGTCGGCACCAGCGCGCTGATCTCCTTGCCGCCGGAACCGAAGATCACCAGCGCGTCGTTGCCATGAAACTCGATGAGATCGGCTGTGCCTTCGAGAAGGTTGCCGGCATCAGCACCAGCGGTCTTCAGATCCGGAGGCCTGATACCAAGCACCGCACGCTCTACGCCTTGCAGATTGAAGCGCGAGCCTTCGATCGAAAAGACTGCACCGGCGCTCGTCAGAATCCAGCGGTTGTCTTTGCGCCCCACGGCCACGTCGATGAAATTCATGTTCGGGGTTCCAATGAACCCGGCGACGAACAGATTGGCCGGCCGCTCGTAGATTTCGGCTGGTGAGCCGATCTGCTCGATCCGGCCTTCCCGCAGCAGCACGATGCGGTCGGCGAGCGTCATCGCCTCCAGCTGGTCGTGGGTGACATAGACGGTGGTGGTCTTCAACGACTGATGCAGCCGGGCGATCTCGATACGCATGTGGTTGCGCAGCTTGGCATCCAGATTTGAGAGCGGCTCGTCGAACAGGAACACCTTCGGCGTCTTGATCATGGCGCGGGCAATGGCGACGCGCTGCTGCTGGCCGCCTGACAACTCGGCCGGCTTGCGGCCGAGATAGGGATCCAGCCCCAACGTCTTCGAGACCGCCTCGACGCGCTGCTGGATTTCCGCCTTCGCCACCTTCTGCCGCTTCAGGCCGAAGGCGATGTTGTCGAAGATCGTCATGTGCGGATAAAGCGCGTAGTTCTGGAACACCATGGCAATGCCACGGTCGCCCGGATCGAGGTCGTTGACCACCTTGCCGCCGATCGAGACCTCGCCGCCGCTGATCTCCTCCAGCCCCGCCAGCATGCGCAGCAAGGTCGACTTGCCACAACCGGAAGGGCCGAGGAAGACGACGAATTCGTGTTCCTCGATGGCGAGGTTCAGGTCGCGGATGACGGTCGTGGCGCCATAGGACTTCTCGACATGGGAGCAGGTGATCGCGGACATGGTTCGGTCAGCCCTTCTCGCTCGAAATCAGGATCTGCAGCTTGACGTCTTCCGGCTTGCCGGCGGCCGCCCGCTCGAACGCCTGGATGCTGTCGTTGAAGGGATAGGTGCCGGTGATCAGCGGATTGAGGTCGACCTTGCCGGAGGCGATTAGTTGCAAGGCGCGGTCGAAGATGTTGGCGTAACGGAACACCGTCTCGATCCGCACTTCCTTCGATATGGCCGCCGGCACATTGAGCGTCACCGGCTCGACCGGCAACCCGACCAGGACCACCGCGCCGCCGGGGCGCACGACATCGAACAAATTGGCGAATGCCTTCGGGCTGCCGCTGGCCTCGAACACGATGTCCGCCCCCCAATTGTCGGTCGCCTCTGCCACCGCATCGACCAGTGACTGCCCGCCGACATTGACCGGGACGACACCCGGATAGCGCGCCGCAATTTCGAGCTTCGGGGCGGAGAAATCGGAGATGAGTACTTTCGAGCAGCCGCCAGCAAGCGCTGCAAGCGCGATCATGATGCCGATCGGGCCACAGCCGACGATGACCGCCACGTCGCCCGGAACGATGCGCGCACGGGCAGCCGCTTGCATGCCGATGGCAAAGGGCTCGACCATCGCGCCTTCGGCGAAGGAGACGTTGTCCGGCAGCTTGTAGGTGAATGCGGCCGGATGGACGGCCTCAGGCGCAAGAATGCCGTGAACCGGGGGCGTCGCCCAGAAGCTTACGTCGGGGTCGACATTGTAGATGCCGAGTTTTGTTGCCCGCGATGACAGGTTCGGCACGCCCGGCTCCATGCAGACGCGATCCCCGACCTTCAGCGTCCTGACATTGGCGCCAATTTCGACGATCGTTCCGGACGCTTCGTGGCCGAGCACCATCGGCGCGCGCACGACGTAACTGCCGATAGCGCCATGGGTGTAATAGTGCACGTCGCTGCCGCAGACACCGACCGTGTGGATGGCGATCCTGACGTCGTTAGGCCCGACGTCGAGCGGTAACGCAATCTCGCGCAGGGCCAGCTCGCCCTTCTTCTCAAGCACCAAAGCCCGCATGTCTCGTCCTCACTTCAAGTCTTTTTTTGCCGGAAAACGGAATTCAGGAAGCCGCTGAGCACGCCGAGAAACAGCAACGGCGGCAGCGACAGAAGCACGACCGAGGCGTTGAGGATCCCCCACGGCACGTTCATGCCTTGCTGGGACAGTTCCGAGGCGACGATCGGCAAGGTCTTGGCGTTGGAGCTGGACAGCATCAGCGCGATCAGGAACTCGTTCCAGACCAGAACGAAGCTGAAGGCGATCGCGCCGATCAGCGAGCGCGCCGCGACCGGCAGAGCGATCCGCCAGAACACCGAATAAGCGCCGTAGCCATCGACGAAGGCGGCTTCCTCGACCTCCTTCGGCACAGCCTGGAAGGCGGGGATGGCCAGCCACATGATCACCGAAATGGTGAGCAGCGAATAGGTGACGATCAACGCGGTGAGGGTGTCGTAGAGCCCGAGCTGCAGCCAGATCACCATCAGCGGGATGGCCACCGCCACCGGCGGCAGGAAGCGCAGCGACAGCACGAAGAACTGGATGTCGCCAGCCCAGCGGTTGGGGTAGCGCGCCACCGCATAAGCGGCAGGCAGGCCAAGCACGACGCCGATCAGCACCGCGACGCCACAGGCGATCACCGAGTTGTAGAGGCCGGTCATGACGCTGTCGCGGCCGATGATGTAGCTGATGTTGGCCAGCGTCGGCGTGAACACGACGCGCGGAACGCGGGTGATGATGTCGACATTGTTCTTCAGCGAATTGAGCGCCGTCCACAGCAGCGGAAACACAGCCATGAAGCCGGCAAATGCCAGCACGGTCTTGCCGATCAGGCGGCCCAGTCTCATGCGATATGGTCTCATGCCTGCACCCGCTTCCACAGCATGGTGAAGGTAATGACGGTGGCGATCATCATCAGCACCGCCATCGCCGAGGCATAGGACACCTTGCCGGATTCGATGAAGCCTTGCGAGAACGCGTACATGTCGAGCGTTTCGGTCGCCACACCCGGCCCGCCACGGGTCATCACATAGATCAAGTCGAAGGAGCGCAACGACTCGATCATCTTGACGAACATCAGGCTGATCAGTGGCGCCTTCAGCATCGGCAAGGTGACATAGGCGTGGATCTGCCAGCGCCTGGCGCGGTCGAGCCGTGCCGCCTCGATCGGCTGCGGCGGCAGAGTTTCCAAGAGCTTCAGCACGATGACGGCGAAGAACAGCCCCCACTGCCAGACATCGACCGATGCGACGGCAAACAGCGCCGTCGCCGGCTTGGACAGCGGGTCGAAGATCAGCCCGCCAGTCAGCAGCCGATAGGGGTAGGTGGCGATGCCATAGAGCGGGTGATAGGCGAACTTCCAGACGAAGGCGGCCGAGACACGCGGCAGCAGGACCGGGATGATGAACAGCAGGCAATAGATGTTGCGCAGGCGCGGCGACGCGACCTCGAACATCAGCACGCCCAGTCCGATCGCCACGGCCATGGTTGCGACAACGGTGACGATCTCCCACTTTACCGACACCCAGACGGCGTTGAGAAAGCGGCGGTCGAAGAACAAGTCATAGAAGTTCGAGAACCAGACATAGGAATAGGCTGTCGAGGAGAGCTCGCGGTTCTGCAGGGCGATGACGATTGCGTAGAGCGTCGGCACCATCGACAGGACCAGAAGAATGACGAGCGTCGGCACCACAAAAGTGACCGGCAAGGATGAGCGTCGCGGCATCTGTCTATTCCTGGCTGTGTCTCGAGCGATTGAATATGGCTGGGCCGTTTCGCGCGATGTCTGGCTCAGTGAAGAAAGGGCGACCTGCGGCGCACAGGTCCCGACATTCGCAGGAATGCCGCGGACCGTGCGCCGCAGGGGGAGGATGGCTTATTTCTTCACCAGATCGTTGGCGTAGGCTTCGAGCTCGCTGAGGCCGCCCTTGATGTCGGTACGGGTGCCGGTGACCAGTTCCTCGAGGATGATGCCCCAGCGATCGCCGAGATCAGGCCAGCGCGGATCTTGCCAGAAGTTGACCGCCGTGACCTTGCCTGTCTCGGCCAGCGCCTGACCGAGATCGGCGCCGTAGATGTCGGCAAATTCCTTGCTGGACAGGATGCTGGTGCGGTTCAGCTCACCGAACTGGTGGGCGTCGAGTCGGCGCTTCTCGTTTTCTTTCGACGTTGCCCAGGCGATGAACAGGCCGGCGCATTTCTTCGAGGCATCGTCGGCATTGGCCTTTGCCGCGATGGCGAGGCCATGGCCATAGCCACCACCGGTGAGCGGCGCCGGCGGCGGCAGGAAGCCGATCTTGCCGACCACCTGCGAGGTCTTCGGATCGACCGCCATGCCCGACAGCGGCGTCGATTCGACGAGGATGGCGACCTGGCCCGACAGGAACGCGCCGGTTGATTCATCCCAGCTTCCGGTCTGCGTGCCGGGCGCCGAATCCTTGAACAGTTTTAGGTAGGTTTCGGTCGCCTTGACGGCGGCATCCGAGTTGAAGGCCGGCTTGTCGCCGTCGAACCACTGGCCGCCATAGGCCTTGAAGAACGGCATCCAGCGCCAGACATTGGCGCCCGAACCGCGTGCGCCGCGCAGCGCGATGCCATATATGCCCTTGTCCGGATTGGTCAGCTTCGGCACGTCGGCGATCAGTTCGTCCAGCGTCTTCGGCGGCTGGATTCCGGCCGCCTCCAGAATATCCTGGCGGTAGACCATCAGGTCGCCGCCGCCGGTCAGCGGCGCGAACCAGACCTTGCCGTCATAGGTGGCGACCTTCTGGCGGCCCGGATCGAAATCGGCGTAGTCGTAGTCCGCCGGATAGTAGTCGGTGAGCGGCACGATCCATTTCGACGAGGCAAATAGGGCGACGTTGGCTTCGTCGACATAGTAGACGTTGTAATTGCCGACGGTGGACGCATCGGCGCGCGATTTCGCCCGGCGGTCGTTCTCGTTGAGATAGTCGATCTGGAAGCTGGCGCCGGCAAGCTTCTGGAACTCGTCCTTGGAGTCCTCCAGAAGCGTCAGGCCGTCACGTGGCTGCGCCAGCACCTTGACTGGCGCCGAGCAGACCGGCGCCTGCGCCAAAGCGATGGTGGAAACGGTAGCGGAAAGCATAAAAGCTGCGCCAAGGCTGGCAGCAAGCCGAACTGGTTTCATGATCTTTTCTCCTCCAGGAACACGTCGCAGGAAGCGGAAGTCCTCGGGTTACGCGATCCTCACCATCGCCCGAGTGACATGCCACCCATCGCCAAAATGCGGAGTTACGGAAGACTGCGCTAGAAGCACCGTTGCAGCAGACCTGTACTTTTATGCATTGTGCGGTGCAAAAACCGGCGCCATGTGGAAGCGCCCGTCACATGAGTATCGGTCAGGTCTGAAGTGGTGGTTTTAGGACATGCTTATGCGCGCATTGTCAGCCGCTGCCGCGACAGCCGGCGATAGGATGATGGCGTCATCTTGTGCTTGCGCATGAAGGCCCGGTTGAAGTTCGAGATGTTCATGTAGCCGACCTGAAAACAGATGTCGGTGATCGCAATATCGGTGTCCGCCAAGAGCTTGCAGGCCTGCCAGAGCCTGAGCTTGGCAATGTGGTCGCTGAAGCTGTTGCCGGTGTTCTTCTGGAAGAACCGCGAAAACGTGCTCTCCGTCATTCCGGCCAGTTCCGCCACCTCCGGCAGCTTCAGATCTTCGGCGAAATGCTGGAACAGATAGGTCAGCGTGCGCTGGATGATGTCCAGCGAGGCGGCATCGAGAACCGGCGAGAAATCCGGCGATGACAACAATTCGTATTCGTCGGTTCTGGCGAGAAGGTCGACGAGGCGCAGGAAGAGGCAGAACCTGCTTAGCCCGCTAACCTCACCCATCCGTTCCATCAGCTCGGCGCCTTTCAGTGCGGTCTGGCCGTGAAAGACCATGCCGCGCAGCGAGCGTTCGAGGAACGATTCCAGTTCGCGCAATTCCGGCAACAGGCCTGCCGACCCCCGCAGCCGCTGCGCATCGAATTGCAGGACGATGTCGCGGCCTTCGATCAGCTCTCCCGGCTGCACCGCGGTCACCCAATCGTGCGGCAGCCCGCCACCGACGATGGTCAGGTAGCCCGGCCCGAATTCGCCGATATGATCGCCGACCAGAACCACGCCGGAGGATTTTCGCAACAGGTGGATCTCGTATTCCGGATGGAAGTTCCAGACGTTGCGCTCCCAGGGATAGTCGTCGAGCCGCCACAGGAAGCTTTCGCTCGCCTCGGTGACGATGTGCTCGAAGGACGGCGCTGTCCGCGGGATCGCAACCGGGTTCTTCCTGCGCCTGAACTGCATCCTGCCTCCTGGAAAATTCGGAATCTGTCGCCACACCCTCCATGCAATTGGTAGCAGCCGATTGCCGGCGTGTGAAATGCACCTCGGCGACAACCAGTGGCGGTCCGGCGTTCCGGCTGGCTCAATCTGTTCCCACCCCGCCACTCGTGCCTTGATGTCGGGGGTGGGGCACAAGCGGTGTGTTTTTGACCTCTCCGGGCCCCCGGGGCCCG
>NZ_JAMYSA010000063.1:0-37208 GCF_040321735.1 Mesorhizobium sp. M0293 | reverse complement strand
CCGTGTGCTCTTTTTTATTCCCTTGTTGGCGCGCGTTCAGGTTTTCCGTGCGTAGCTTGCCTATCCTGGCTTTATGGGCGTGGTGGCGGCCTACCGTGGGGTGGGGTGTCGGCCGGCGCGGGTCACCGTGTCCGTGGCCGACATCCGCAAGGCGCCGCGGCCGGATGCCGGCGTCAACACGCAAGCCCTGTTTGGCGACGATGTCCTCGTCTTCGAGGTCTCTGAGGGCTGGGCCTGGGTCCAGGCCGAACGCGACGGCTATGTCGGCTATGTCGCCGACACCATGCTGGGCGGGCGGGACCATGCGCCTACTCACATCATCTCGGCACCACGCACTTTTCTTTATCCTGGACCCGATCTGCGCTTTCCGATCGCAGGACAATTGTCGATGGGGTCGACGGTGGCGGTGACGGGCGCCGCCCAGACCCGCGGCACGCACTATGCCGTCCTGCCCTCCGGCGAGGCGATCATCGCAGGCCATCTGCGGCCTCTCGGTGATGTGGCCGCCGATTATGTTTCGGTGGCTGAGATGTTTCTCGGCACACCCTATCTCTGGGGCGGCGCTTCCGGCTTCGGCATCGACTGTTCGGGCCTGGTGCAACTGGCGATGCGCATGGCCGGCAGGAACGTGCTGCGCGATTCCGACATGCAGGCGGCGGCGCTCGGCAAGTCGCTGGAGCCGGGACCTGATTTCTCGGGACTGCGGCGCGGCGATCTGGTGTTCTGGAAGGGCCATGTCGCCGTCATGACCGACGCCGACACGATGATCCACGCCAACGGCCACACCATGCTGGTGTCGCGCGAAGGGCTGAAGGACGCCGTTGCCCGCATCGGCTACCTCTATGGCGGCCCGACGGGGTTTCGGCGGCCGTAGGGAAAGAACGATCCCCTTTTGTTCCGATTCTTCTTGGCGATTGACTGCGGTCGCGCTACCTCTGGCGGGTGACAGAGCAGCCGCGCCTTGCCGAACAGAATGCCACAGTGGCCCTGCCCGAACCATTCATCCGATGGTTTGGTGAAAAGGGCTGGTCGTCGCGCGCCCATCAGATTGAACTTCTGGCGAAAGCCCAGGCCGGACAGTCGGTCCTGCTGATCGCGCCGACCGGCGCCGGCAAGACACTGGCCGGGTTCCTGCCCTCGCTGACCGAATTGGCCAACCGGCCAAGGCGAAAGCCGGGCCAGGCGCATCGCGGCATCCACACGCTCTACATCTCGCCGCTGAAGGCGCTGGCCGTCGATATCGAACGCAATCTCGGCAAGCCGGTGGAGGAGATCGGCCTGCCTGTCAGCATCGAGACGCGCACCGGCGACACCCCCGCCCACAAGCGCCAGCGGCAGAAGCTGGTGCCGCCCGACATCCTGTTGACCACGCCCGAGCAGTTGGCGCTGCTGATCGCGGCGCCCGACGCCCGACGCTTCTTCGAGGATCTGCGCTATGTCGTGCTCGACGAGTTGCATTCGCTGGTGACGTCGAAGCGCGGGCATCTGCTGGCGTTAGGACTGGCGCGGCTGCGCAGCTACGTGCCTGGCCTGCAGACGATCGGTTTGTCGGCAACGGTCGCCGAGCCCGACGAACTGCGGCGCTGGCTGGTCGGCCAGAATCCGCCAGGCGCCCAGAATCTGCCAGGCCCGATGGCCGGCCTGATCACCGTGGCCGGTGGGGCCAAGCCCGACATCTCCATTCTCGACTCGGAACAGCATGTGCCGTGGTCTGGCCATTCGGCCCGCTACGCCATTCCTGAAATCTATGAGGCGATCAAGCGGCACCGCACAACGATCCTGTTCGTCAACACACGCAGCCAGGCGGAACTCCTGTTCCAGGAACTGTGGCGGGCAAATGAGGACTCGCTGCCGATTGCCTTGCATCACGGCTCGCTCGATGTCGGCCAGCGTCGGCGCGTCGAGAAGGCAATGGGCGAGAATGCGCTGCGCGCCATCGTCGCGACGTCGACGCTGGATCTCGGCATCGACTGGGGCGATGTCGATCTTGTCGTGCATGTCGGTGCGCCGAAGGGTGCGAGCCGGCTGGCGCAGCGCATCGGCCGCGCCAACCACCGCATGGATGAACCGTCCAAGGCGATCCTCATCCCGGCCAACCGTTTCGAGGTGCTGGAATGCCGGGCCGCCCTCGACGCCAATTATCTTGGCGCACAGGACACGCCGCCGCTGATCACCGGCGCGCTCGACGTGCTGTCACAGCATGTGCTGGGCGTCGCCTGCGGTGCGCCCTTCGATGCCGATCTGCTGTTCGAAGAGGTGCGCAGTGCCGCGCCCTATGCCGGGCTGGCGCGTGAGACCTTCGACCGCGTCGTCGATTTCGTCGCCACCGGCGGCTACGCGCTGAAGAATTACGAGCGCTACGCCCGCATTCGAAAGACGGTCGACGGGCTGTGGCGGGTCTCGCATCCGCGCATCGCGCAGCAATACCGGCTCAATGTCGGCACCATCGTCGAAATGCCGGAGCTCAATGTCCGCTATGTCCGGCAGGGCCGCGGCATGGCGGGGCGCGGCGGGCCGGTGCTGGGCAAGGTCGAGGAGTATTTCGCCGAGACGCTGCGGCCCGGTGACAACTTCCTGTTCGCCGGCAAGGTGCTGCGCTTCGAGGGTATCCGCGAGAACGAATGCGTCGTGTCCAACGGCGCCGGCGCCAACATCATCGTGCCGTCCTATGCCGGCGGCAAGTTTCCGCTGTCGACCTATCTGGCTGATCAGGTGCGCGGCATGCTGGCCGACAGCGACCGCTGGCAGGCGCTGCCCGAACAGGTCGCCGACTGGCTGCGGTTGCAGAAGGAAAAGTCGGTGCTGCCGAAGCGCGGCGACCTTCTGGTCGAGACCTTTCCACGCGGCAACCGCCACTACATGGTTGCCTATCCCTTCGAGGGCAGGCTGGCGCACCAGACGCTCGGCATGCTTTTGACGCGGCGGCTGGAGCGGGCCAACGCCCGCCCACTCGGCTTCGTCGCCACCGACTATTCGCTGGCCGTCTGGGCGCTGGACGACATGGCGGCACTGTTCAAGGCGAAGAAGCCGTCATTGGCCGCCTTGTTCGACGAGGATATGCTGGGCGACGATCTCGAGGCCTGGCTGAACGACAGCTGGATGCTGAAACGGACGTTTCGTACCTGCGCTGTCATCGCCGGGTTGATCGAGAAACGCTTTCCTGGCCAGGAGAAGAGCGGCCGCCAGGTGACGGTGTCGGCGGACCTCATCTATGACGTGCTGCGCAGCCACGAACCGGACCATATCCTCCTGCAGGCAACGCGCACCGATGCGGCGGCCGGACTGCTCGATGTCAGCAGACTTGCCGAGATGCTCTCGCGCGTGCGTGGTCGAATCATGCATAAGCATCTCGACCAGATTTCACCGCTGGCGGTGCCGATCATGCTGGAGATTGGCAAGGAATCGGTGAATGGAGGCGCCAATGAGTCCTTGCTCATGGAAGCCGCCGATCTGGTCGAGGAGGCCATGGGCCAAAGATGAGTCTGATTTCGAGATGAACTTTTCGCTGGCGCACGCATCGCTGATCGCCGAGGCCGATCTTGTCGGCATCGCCGGCGAGCGCGCCGTTTGCGACCCGCGCGGCGTGCTCTATTTTCCGGATCTGCGGCTTCTGGCGGTGTCCGACCTGCATCTGGAAAAGGGGTCGTCGCTGGCAAGGCGCGGCGCATTGATCCCGCCCTATGACACCGGCGCGACCTTGCTGAGACTGCAGGCGGTGATATCAGACTACCAGCCGTCGATCGTCATCAGCCTGGGCGACAGTTTTCATGATGGCGGCGGTGCCGAACGCATGCATCCGAGCTTCCGTGAACGGCTGGAGGCGCTGATGGCAGGCCGCGACTGGTTCTGGGTTGCCGGCAATCACGATCCGGAAGCGCCGGCCGACTTGCCTGGCGAGACGGTGCGGGAACTCGCCATCGGCTCGCTGCTGTTCCGGCACGAGCCGTCGAAGGTACGCGTCGAAGGCGAAATAGCGGGCCATCTGCATCCGTGCGCCCGCATCGTGCAGCGCGGCCGTTCGGTGCGGCGACGCTGCTTTGCCGGCGATGGCGGCCGCATGATCATGCCGGCTTTCGGCGCCTATACCGGCTCGCTCAACGTGCTCGACAGCGCCTATGCCGGGCTGTTCCGCCTGGAAACGCTGATGGCCTATATGCTTGGCGCGGACCGCATTTTTGCCATCTCCCGCTCGATGCTCAGGCCCGGCTGAAACAGTCCTACCTGCCGTAATAGAGCATGACGGTGTGCTTCGCCTCGGCGAAGAACAGCCATCTTTCGACCAGCATGCCGGCGAACTGTGCGATGGCCGCGAGCACCGACAGCAACGCTGCGAGCGGCCAGGACAGGGCGAACACAATGGCGAGCAGCAGGAGGGGCAAGGCGAAGGCCAGACCCTGTGCGATCTGGCGCAGCCGCGCGCTGTGTTTGCGTGCGATGCGAAAGCCCATTTCCTTGAGCAGGTAGTTTTCCTCGGTGTGCGGCCATTCTACCGACCGCACCGTGCCGCCGGCCAGCCCCGTCGCGGTGTTGGCATTGGTTGCGATCTCCAGCCGGTCATTGTAGCGCCAGGTCGCCAGCTTCCAGCCCCAGCCGAGCACGGTCAGAAGCACGGAAGCCACCAGGATCGTTTTCGAGCCGAGAGAAAATCCCTGTAGCAGCGCGTTCAGCAGCACACTGCCGGTCATCGCCGAGAAGATGAGATAGGCCGGTAGAGTGTGGCGGCTGTGCCACTGGGCGATCGGCTTCAGCGACGCATAGATCATGCCCGTGGTGCAGACGGTGATGATCGCGCCGCAGGCGGCCAGCAGTCCAGCAATGGCCACCCAGCCACTGGTGCGGCCAAAAAATACCCAACCGATGCCGAACAGCCCCGCCGGGATGAAGGTGATGACCGAGGCGACGCCTTCGCGCGACAGCCATGAACTGCGCCACTGCGAGAATGCCCGCCAGGCGCGTTCGGGTCTGCCGAGGTGGCCGGTCGACGATAACAGGCCGGCCGCGATCAGGCCGAGTGCCAGCCCAAGGCCGATGAAGCCCAGCCAGAAATCGGGAGGGATGATCTGGAATCCTCCGAGCACGCCCAGTAGTGCGAGCAGCCCATAGCCGGCGCCCGTGGCGGTGGTGAAGAAGACGACGGAGAAGGCTGGATGCATGGCTAGTTCGAAAGCATGCGGTCGACCCAGCCGAGGAAACCGCCTTCGGCCCGCACCGATTCAAGGGCCGGCGCGGCCACCGAAGCGGCACGCGTGGTATGAGCGCGCGGCGGCAGGTATTTGTTGGTCGGGCGATAGCCGAGCTCCGGCATCAGGTCGACGCCGCCGCGCTCCGCCACCAGTTGCGAGACAGCCGACAGCGGATCGCCGAGATCGCCGAAATGCCTGGCGCTGGTCGGGCAAGCGGCGACGCAGGCCGGTACGCGGTCTTCCTCTGCCAGATTGTCATTGTAGATGCGGTCGACGCACAGCGTGCACTTCTTCATGACGCCGACATCGGTGTCGAATTCGCGTGCGCCGTAAGGACAGGCCCAGCTGCACAATTTGCAGCCGATGCACTTGTCCTCGTCGATCAGCACGATGCCGTCCGAAGCCCGTTTGTAGGAGGCGCCGGTCGGGCAGACGGTGACACAAGCCGGCGTCTCGCAATGCAGGCAGGAGCGGGGAAAATTGACGGTGCGCCCGCCCATCTCGGTGGTGTGTTCGTAGCTGTGCACGCGGTTGAACCAGACGCCGTCGACATGGCCGCCATAAGGGTCGATGTCGGTCAGCGGCGCCATGTGGCCGCCGGTGTTCCATTCCTTGCAGGCGGTGACGCAGGCCTGGCAGCCGACGCAGGTGTCGAGATCGATGACCAGACCGAGCTTCTTGCCGCTTTGACTTGGCAGACAGGTCATTCGGCCGCCTCTCTTGCCCTGCGGAATTCAGCGCCGAAAGTCAGCTTGTGGGGCGAGGGTTCGAAATGCGGCGGCTGCTGGAAACGCTCGAACTGCGGCTCGGTAAAGCCGGCTTCCTCGGCCGCGCATTTGACGATGCGCACGCGCAGATCGAACCATGCCGCCTGGCCGGTGACCGGATCGGAGTTTGAATAGCGTTTGCCCTGAGCGTCGGCCGAGGCCTGGTCGCCGATGATATGGTTGAGAAGGAAGCCACGGTTGGATTCAGCCGCGTCGTCCTTCAGCCCCCAGCTGCCGCGCCGCTTGCCGATGGCGTTCCAGGTCCAGATCGTGCTTTCGTTCACCCCGTCGATCAGTTTGATCTGCCCCTTAACCCTGCCATTGATGCTTTCGATCCACACCCAGTCGTCATCGACAAGACCGAGGCCAGCCGCCGTCCGGTGATGCACGAACAGCCGGTTCTGGCTGGTGATCTGCCGCAGCCAAGCATTCTGCGATCCCCACGAATGGTACATGTGCATCGGCCGCTGCGTCAGCGCGTGCAGCGGATATTTTTCAAGGTCGACGACCGCTTCCTCGAAGGGCATGTACCAGAAGGGCAGCGGGTCCATGTAGGTCTCGATGCGCTGGCGATCACCCTTTGGCGGCAATACGGAGCCATGGCCACGCGCGGCAAGACGGAAGCGTTGCATCGGCTCGCAATAGAGCTGGAAGACGATTGGCTCCGCCTTGGGAATGAAGCCCATCTGCTCCGCGAAGTGGAGGTAGGAGCGGTTGGCCATCTTGTAGTAGCGCTGGTCGTCAGCGAAGTCCTGGTGCCAGAAGCCGCCATTGTCGATGTAGCGTTGCAACTGGTCCGGGTTGGCTTCGCCCCTGCCGGTCGATGTCCCGCCCTTGCCACGCCAGCCGGCGAGCGGCCCGATACCGGGCGTGCGCTCATGATTGACGATGTAGTCGGCATAGTCGCGGTACTTGGCCGTGCCGTCGTTCTCGACGAAGCCGGGTAGGCCGAGCCGCGCGCCGAGTTCGATCAGCACCGACTGGAACGGCCGGACATCGCGATCCGGCTCGACGACGGGATGGCGGATGGCGTCGCCCGGTCCGTCGGCATGGCTGATCGGCCGGTCGAGCAGACTGATGCAGTCATGCCGCTCGAGATAGGTCGTATCCGGCAGCACGAGGTCGGCGAACGGCACGGTCTCGGAATAATAGGCGTCGGAATAGATGATGAAGGGGATCTTGTAGTTGCCAGCGTCATCATGGTCGGTCAGCATGGCAATGGTCTCGACGGTGTTCATCGAGGAATTCCACGCCATGTTCGACATATACATCATCAGCGTGTCGATCCTGTAGGGATCGCCGGCCCAGGCGTTGCGGATGACGGTATGCATCAGGCCATGCGCCGCCAGCGGCGCGTCCCAGGAATAGGCCTTGTCGATACGAACGGGCGTACCGGCCCCATCGACCAGCAGGTCGTCCGGCCCGCAGACGAAACCGAGCGGCATGCCATCAAGCGGCGTCATCGGCTTGACGATCTTGCCCGCCGGTTTCGGCCCCGGCGGCGCGGATCGGGGGTAGGGCGGCTTGAAGCGGAAGCCGCCGGGGACATCCACTGTGCCCAGCAGCACTTGAAGCAAATGGATGGCGCGGCATGTATGAAAACCGTTCGAGTGAGCGGAGATACCGCGCATGGCGTGCATCGAGACAGGCCGCCCCTTGATCGTCTCGTGCCGGCGCCCGGCCCAGTCGGTCCAGGCGATCGGCAGTTCGATCGTCTGTTCGAAGGCGACATGCGCGAGTTCGGCGGCGATCCTGCGGATCGTATCGGCTGCAATGCCGCAGCGCTCGGCGACCGCATCCGGTGCATAGTTCTCATCGAGGTAGCGGTCGGCGATCAACTGGAACACCGGAACGCAGGGGCGCCCGTCGATCGTGAAGCTGCCGGTCAGTGCCGGTTTCGCACCGGCATCGGTGGCGCTGACCGGTCTTTTGGCCACTCTGTCCCAGGCCAGTGGATTGCCGTCGGCATCGCGCAGGAACAACCCGTCATCGGCGGCACCTAGCTCCTGCACGACGAGGACATGGGCATTGGTGTAGCGCAGCAAATACTCGAGATCGACGCGGCCGGCTTTCAGCAATTCGTGGATGAGGGCGAACACGAACAGGCCGTCGGTGCCGGGCCGGATACCGATCCAGTCGTCGGCAATCGCATTGTAACCAGTGCGGCACGGATTGATCGACACCACCTTGGCGCCACGTGCCTTGAGCTTGCCGAGGCCGATCTTGATCGGGTTGGAATCATGATCCTCGGCGACCCCGAACAACATGAAGTACTTGGTGTTGTCCCAATCGGGCTCGCCGAACTCCCAGAACGAGCCGCCGATCGTGTAGAGGCCGCCCGCCGCCATGTTGACCGAACAGAAGCCGCCATGGGCGGCGAAATTCGGCGTGCCGAACTGGCTCGCCCACCAGCCGGTCAAGGATTGGGATTGATCGCGGCCGGTGAAGAAGGCCAGTTTCTTGGGGTCGGTCCGGCGGATGTTGGAAAGTCGCCCCGTCGCGATCGAGAACGCCTCTTCCCACTCGATCTCGCGGAACTCGCCCGAGCCGCGCGGGCCGGTGCGCAGCAATGGCTTCTTCAGCCTTGCCGGGCTGTAGTGCTGCATGATGCCGGCGCTGCCCTTGCCGCAGATCACGCCGCGATTGACCGGATGGTCCTTGTTGCCGTTGATGTAGCGGACCTTGCCATCCTTGATGTGCACGTCGATGCCGCAGCGGCAGGCACACATGTAGCAGGTCGTCTTGGCAATGCTGTCGGAAACGTCAGGCGAGGTGTCGACGCCATCGCCTTCATCCGGTGCGCGCGTGTCGGCAAGCGGGCGTTGCGATGGTGCCGAATTCACGCCGCGCGGCGGTCCCTGCTTCATGATCCCAGGGTATCCGCGCGGCTTGCGGATTTGGCTCGTGTTTTTGGTCCGGGGCCGCGCATGTAGTGCTCTTCCGGGTGATAGCGATCGCCGGCCAGCCGCCGCCTTATGCCGCGGGTCCAATGCGCAAGCAGGGATCTGAACCGCCCGATCATCCTGCTCTCTGCGATCTCTCGGCGAATTTTTTCTAACTTCTCCCGAAAACTTAGAATAAAGATATCGATCCGTCTAATCAGTTGTTCTTGTAGATTCGATCGATATTGGTTCTTAATGCGCCCATGACCCTGGACCAGTTGCGGATTTTTGTCGCCGTCGCCGAGCGCGGCCATATGACCAAGGCGGCGGAACTGCTGGGCATTTCGCAGTCGGCCGCATCGGCGGCCATCCGGGCGCTTGAAGAACAGCACGGCGTCCATCTGTTCAACCGCGTCGGCCGCAACATAGAGCTTGCTCAGACCGGACACCGGTTCCTGCCCGAAGCCAAGGCAGTGCTCGAACGGGCGGCTGCCGCGCGCAATGTGCTGGAGCATGTCTCGCAGACGGTCACCGGCAGCCTCTCGATCGCCGCCAGCCAGACCATCGCCAGCTACTGGCTGCCGCGCCGGCTGGCTTCCTTCCACGAAGCCTATCCCGCCGTCAGGCTGAGCGTCACAATCGGCAACACCAGGCAGGTCGAGGCCAATGTCCTTGATGGCGCGGCCGACCTCGGCCTGGTCGAGGGGCGCACCGAGTCCGACATATTGCGCCGCGCCAAGGTCGACGTCGACAGGCTCATGCTGGTCGTTGCCAGCTCGCATCCGGAGATCGCCGAAGCTACGCCCGGCCACCCCGACATCAAGGGCCTGCGCTGGATCATCCGCGAGGGCGGTTCGGGCACGCGCGAAGTGCTGGAGGATCTGGCGCGTCGCGAAGGAATTTCGCTTGCCGATTTACAGATATTCCTGGTGCTGCCGAGCAACGAAGCTATCCGCCAGGCGGTCGAGGCGGGAGCCGGCGCTACCATTATCTCGGAGCTTGTCGTGGCCCGCGCCGTGGCCGAAGGCAGTCTCAGGTCAGTGCCGCTCGACTTGCCGAAACGCGACTTCGCCATGATCACCCATCGCGATCGCCAGGCAAGTCTGGCCCAGATGGCGCTCAAGGCGCATCTCCGCGCCGGCGTCGACGAAACGGTGCCTGCCCGCTCGTGAGTGGGCAGCGTCAGGCGAACTTCCGTTGGGCATCCAGCGCCAGGCCAAGTCCGACCGAGCCGAACATGTCGCCCTCGATGACGGATGCCTGCGGCACCAGCGACAGGATCTCTCGCCTTGCCAGCGGGATCGCGGTCGATCCGCCGGTCAGGAACACCGCGGTGATGTCGGACGGCCTGACCTGGGCGTCCCGGATGGTCTGCCCCACCGTTGCGGTGACCCGCTCGATATCCCCAGCGATCGTGGCGTCCAGCCCGTTACGCATCATCTCAGCGGCGAACTCCGCGCCCGGCAGCTTCACCGCCACCTCTGCGGACGATCTGTCGGTCAGCTCTATCTTGGCCTTCTCGACAAGGGCTGCCAGCGCGTGTCCGTAGCGGTGTTCGACGATGTGGATGAAACGGTCGACCAGGTCGGCGCGCTCGGCCTCGTAGCGGATCTGGCGCAGATGGGTCATCGCCTTGGCGGTGTAGACCAGGTTGATGCGCTGCCATGTCGCGAGGTCGATGAAGTAGCTGGCCGGTAGATTGCGCTTGCCGTCCTTGGTTGGAGAGAGATAACCGAGCTGCGGCATCACATGGGCGATGCTCAGCAGCCGGTCGAAATCCGTGCCGCCAATATGGATGCCCCGGCTGGCCAGGATGTCGTCCTTGCGGTCGAGCGAACGGGAGCGCTGCGGTGAAACGCGCACGATCGAGAAGTCCGACGTGCCGCCGCCCATGTCGATGATCAGCGCCAGTTCCTCGCGCGTCACCTTCTGCTCGTAGTCGAGCGCCGCGGCGATCGGCTCGAACTGGAAAGCGATATGCTTGAAGCCCTGGGCGCGCGCGGCGTTTTCGAGTTCGCTTTGCGCCTTTGCGTCGGCCTCAGTATCGTCGTCGACGAACTGCACCGGCCGGCCGAGCACCACGGTTTCGACCGTGTCGCCGGCATCCACCTCCAGCTTCTTCTTGAGATGGCCGAGGAACATGGCGACGATCTCCATGAAGCCGATCGAGCGGGCCTTGATGCGGGTCTTCTCGTGGGCAAGTGAACTGCCGAGCACGCTCTTCAGGGAACGCATCAACCGGCCTTCGACGCTGTCGGTGTAGTTGGCGATGGCATGGCGGCCAAAACAGGTGCGGTTGTCCTCGAAATTGAAGAACACGGCACTGGGTAGCGTGACCTGGCCGTCTTCAAGCGCGACGAGGCGCGGCTGCCCGTTCCTGACCACACCGACGGTGGAGTTTGAAGTGCCGAAGTCGATGCCGCCGAAGGCTGGTCGCATGACAAGTTCCTGTATTTGTCTTTGGCGAGCCGATAGACGCCACGAGAAATCGCGCACTGCCCGGGGACGGACTGCTCTGCCGAACCGAATTGTTTGTGTCTGCCAGTTGGCTGGGGAGCGCGGTCTACCGCATGCTCCTGCAAAGGGAAACCACTTTTCGGGAAAAGTTCTAAAGCGCGTCGCGTTGAAACGGATTCACGCGACGCGCTTTAGGTCTTGATTCGATGCATGTCGTTCTCCCAAAACCGGCACCACTTTTGGGCGACTTGCATTAATCTCGCCGGAAGATCAGCCTTCCGAGCCAGCCGGTCAGCATGGCCAGTGAGATCGCGAAGACGCCATAGAGGAAGGAATAATTGTGCGCGACACGGAAGATCGACTGTTCGAAACCGGATTTGCGGATTTCGAGCTGGGCCGAGCTTTCCTTGATGAACAGGCCGCTCTTGAACAGGAAGGCACGTGCCTTGTGGGTGCCGACCGGAACATTCGGCGCCAGCCTGACGGTGGCGCGGAACAGATTCTGCGACAGGAATTGCACGCCGCCGACATTCTCGCTGTAAAGGCCGGTCGCCGACTTGCGTTCCCGCAACGCCGCCGTGAATTCCTCGATCGTCGCCGGGCTGTCGCCGGCATCGGCGGGCTGCATGTAGAGGTTGGAGGCGCCGAGCGACAGCTGCTTGTAACTGTTGGGTTCGGTGATGTCCTGCAGCGGCCGCGTCGTCGCCACCGAATAGGACATCGGCACGTTCTCGAAGGTCTCGGAGTCCAGATTGACCCAGACGCCGAGCACACGGTCCTTGCGGCGCACCACCACCGGTTTGGGCGGACCCTCGAGCACGACGATGACATCGTAACGGCCCTGGCGCGCGACGAGCGGATCGGGATTTTCCAGCGAACCGAAGATGGTCAGGTCGGCGCCGGAAAAGCCGGCGGTGATCGAGACATTGTCGGTGGAGAGCCCGATCTGGATGCCTTCTGTCAGCGGGACCTGTGCCTTCGCCGGTACGGCAGCTGCAAGCAGCGACAGGAAAATGGCGGTTGCGAACGTGCTCGGAGCCCTCATCAGTTGAGGCCCGCGGCGGACAGCGAATAAAGATTAGGCGGGGTGACGAAAAGACCGATGGCCAATCGTATCGCCACCGCCAGCACCAGCAGCGCCAGCAAGGCCCTGAGCTGTTCGCCACGCAGCCTCTGGCCGGCCTTGGCGCCATATTGCGCGCCGGCCACCCCGCCCGCCATCAGCAGGAAGGCCAGCACGACGTCGACCGTCTGGTTGGTGGTGGCGTGGACCAGCGTCGTATAGGCGGAGGTAAAGATGATCTGGAACAGCGAGGTACCGATGACGACATTGGTAGGCACTTTCAGGAGATAGATCAGCGCCGGCACCATGATGAAGCCGCCGCCGACGCCCATGATCGACGACAGGAAGCCGATGCCGGCGCCAAGGCCAAGCACCGGGATGACGCTGACGAACAGTTTCGAGGCCCTGAAGCGCATCTTCAGCGGCAAGCGGTGGATCCAGTTGTGCTGCCCGGATTTCTTCAGCACCGGTGCCGCACCGCTGCGCGTGGCGCGCAGCGCATTGACGCTTTCGACCAGCATCAGCCCGCCGACGGTGCCGAGCAGCACGACGTAAAGCAGCGAAATGAACAGATCGAGCTGGCCGAGCCTGCGCAGGAAGGCGAAGACATAGATGCCGCCAGTGGACCCGATGATGCCGCCGGCCAGCAACACCCCACCGAGCTTGAAGTCGAGAGTCCCTCGCTTCATGTGCGAAAGGACGCCGGAGACGGAAGAGGCGATGACCTGGTTGGCGCCCGTGGCGACCGCGATCGCGGGGGGTATGTTGTAGAAGATCAGCAGCGGCGTGATGAGGAAGCCGCCTCCGACGCCGAACATGCCCGACAGGAAACCCACCGCCGCACCCATGGCCAGCAGGACGAAGACGTTGACGGAAATTTCCGCGATCGGGAGATAGATGCCCACCCGTCAGTCTCGATCAGTTCTGCCTGTCGGCGAATGCAACCGTTGCGGGCATCTTGGACCGACAAGCCAATTCGTTCTTGCGCCGGAGGTGCTGCGAAGTCAAACCGCGCTACGCCGCCGAAACAAAAAACATCTCAATCAGTTAACAGGCAAATGTGTGGCAAGGGCGTCGTGGAAACGACGCCTCTGCCGTTATTTGCGCGCCAGCAGCGCCTTGACCAGTTCTTCATCGACCGTGCCGGTCGCCGGCATCTTGTTGTCGGCCTGGAAAGCCATGATAGCGGTCTTCGTCTTCTGCCCCATCTTGCCGTCGGCGCCGCCGGCATCGTAGCCGTTCTTGTTGAGAATGCGCTGGATGTTCTGGACGGCCTTCTTCATGTCGATGCTGGCCGTCGTCTGCGGTGCGCCGTCCTGCCACGATTCGGGAACATCGGCCGAATTGGCTGCCGCGTCCAGCGGCTTGGGCTTCCACAGTTCGGTCGCGGCGCGGGCGCGTTCGAGCTGCTCGGGCCGCAGCGCATTGGCGATCTCGTCACGCTTGGCCGCCGCATCCTTGTCGCCGGTCTTGGCGACGAGCGCGAACCATTTGTAGGACTCCTCAAGGTTCTGCTTCATGCCGACGCCCTTGGCTGCGAGGATGCCGAGGTTGAACTGGCTGTCCTTGACGCCGACGTCGGCCGCCGCCTGGAACCAGTGCGCGGCCGATTCATTGTCGGTCACGCCGTCCGCGGCCATGGCGAACAGCACGGCCAGATTGTGCATGCCGCTGGCGTTGCCCTGCTCCGCGGAAAGCTGGTACCAGGTCTTCGCCTTCTTGATGTCGCGCGCGACGCCGATGCCCTTTTCGTAGAAATTGCCGATGCGGTATTCGGCCGGCGCGAAGCCGAGTTCCGCCGACTTCTCGTACCATTTGGCCGCTGCCGCCATGTCTTCCTTGACGCCGCGCGACTCGGCATAGCGCGAACCGATCTCGAACAGCGCCTTGGCATCGCCACTGGAGGCGGCATCGCGCAAGGCGACCGGGCCGGCGTCGGCGGGAATGTCGATCTTGGCTGTGGTCGCCGCCGGCGAAGCGTCCGTTGGCGGAACCGCGCCCGTGGTGTCCTTGGCGGTGGCCGGCTGGGCCGCCATCGGCTGGGTGCCGGTGTCGGCATCCGTATCCGTAGCGGTTGAAACAGTCGGGGCCGGAGCAGTTGGGGCCGGCACAGCCGAAGCTGCCGTGTCGGATGTCGCCGCGCTGGTATCGGCGGGCGTAGCCGAGACGACGGGCGCAGGAGACGGCTCGGCTGCCGGCACGGCATCCATCGACGGCTCGACGCCTAGCGGCGTGGCCATCGTGCTTTGCGCGGCCATGTCGTCCTTGGTTACCGGTTCGGACGGCTCGGCCTGTCTGACGGGTCGGTCCGGCGCGCTTTCCACTGCCGCGGGCTGAACGTCCGTCTTCGGCTGGCCGGCGGCGTCGAACGAGGCGGTTTTCACCGGTTGCGAGGCGACGATCGGCGCGGCGTCGTTGCTTGCCACTTGCGTCGGATCGGCAAAAAAGGCCTTGCCCAGTTGCAGGCCGCTCAGGGCCAGCAGGATCGCGGTTGTCCCCATCAGGATCGGCTTGCGCCGTGCCTTGAGCAGGTCGCCGATCCGCAGCGCCTTCACCGGTCCGGTCATTGTCGACTGGCGTTTCATCGCGTCGGCCTCGGCGGCGGCTGCCTGCGCCGCGCGCCGGGCTGCGGCGATGAAATCCGATTTCGCGGCATCGGTATCGCTGGGCTTGGCCGGCTGGCCGCGCTCGTCACGCACGCGCTTCATGATGGCATTGAGGTCAGGTGCGCCGGAGCCGGGCTCCAGCGGCCGGTTGGCCATTTTCGGATCGAGCGGCTCGTCGAGATCGACACTCGGTACCGGGGCACTTGGCGCCGAGCCGGCCAGCGGCGGAATGTCCGCCTCCTTCTTGCCCTTGAATGCGCGGGCCAGGCCGCCGAACAACGATTTGCGGCCGCCTGCCTGTCCGCTTTTCTCGGCGATCGTGTCGGACCCCAGCGCAGCCATGGCCGCGGCAGCGGCAGCCTCGGCGGGCGTGCGCGTGCCCATACCCAGGCCGCCATGCGTGCCCAGGCCGCCATGCGTGCCCAGGTCGCTGCGAGCACCTGGCTCATTGCGCAGGAGGGCGGCGGCGCGGCCATCGAGATCGGCCATGTCCCCAGTCAATGGCAGGGGCTGATCGATATCCATCGACGGCGCCTCGACGGCCATCTTGGGCCGCCGTGCGCTGCGCCAGTTGCTCGGCTCGACCGCTGCCGCATCCAGCAATTCGCTCATCGCCTCGACCGGTTCGCCGGGTTCCAGCGAGCCCAGCCGGTCGACGATCTTGAGCAGCGTGTCGTGGATGGCCTCGAACGTTCTTGAGTTGCGCTCGACGGAGCGCCGTGTCAGCGTTTCAAGCGTCTTCAAATCCTGGGCAAGGCCGGAAACAGCGGTCGTGTTGGCGCTCGAACCGGCGAGCGATTGCACCGCGTTCTCGGCCGCTTCGCGCGCTGCGCCAAGGATGGAATCGCGGGTTCCGGCCAGCGACTTCTCGATTTCGTTGAGGCGGGGGCTGATGTCCTCGAATTCCGGCAGCGGCGTGCTGGGCTTGGAAAGATGGGCGGACAGGCCGGCGACCTGCGCCTCCAGGCTGCGGATCAGCGCCGGATCGATACCGGCCACCTGGGCGGCCGACGCATCCAGCCGGCTTGAAATGTCTTCGAGCCGGCTTTCCAGGCCGCGGATCGCCGCTTCGCCCGCGGGATCGGGAATGCGCGTTTCCATGCGCTTGGCCAGCGCGGTGAAGCGGGCATCGATGGCATCCATAATGCCGGCGCTGTCGACTTGCGGCATCCGCTGGTCAAGCCTGTCGGCAACCTCGTCAAGCCGGCGTTCGAGATCGCGAAACAGCATGTTGCCCTGTTCGATGGCGTCGCCCTGGCGGCGTTCCATCATGCCGGACAGCACGTCGAAGCGTTGCTCCAGGCCGTGGAAGATGTAGTCGGCGTCAGGCATTGCAGGCGCCTGGTCGATCTTGTCGGCGATGAGTGCGATCTGCATGGCCAGGCGCTCCATTGCCTGCTCGGGCAGATTGGCGCGACCGGCGAGTTCGTCGACCCGGCTCGACAGCGTGCTCAGCCGGTCCATGACCGCGTTGCCGGGCCGATCCTGCGCCACTTCCTCGATCTGGTGGGCAAGCGAGTCGATCCGCTTCTCGATGCGCTCGAAAGCCTCGTGGTCGAATGAATTGGCTTGCGCCGCGACCGTCGATGCAACGATGGCGCGGGAAATCTCGTCCAGCCGCTCGTCGATCATGCCAAGCGTGTCGCTGCCGCGATTGTCCTGCTGGCTGGCGAAGTGATCGACGGCGCCGGCAAGCGTGCGCACCTTCTCTTCCAGCGAGCGCAGCGACAGCGATTCGGGCAGGTTGTTGACGGCATTGCTGATCTGCTCCAGCCGGTCGGTCAGCATCGAAAGGCCTGGGTCGTCCGAGCGCTTGCGCTGATCGGCGTCGACGCGATCTTCGAAAGCCGTCCAGCGGCGATCGAAATCGTCCCAGCGGCGGTCGACCTTCTGCACGCTCTCTTCGCGCGCCAGTGTATCGAGCGCGGCTTTGACCTGTTCGAGCTCGAGCCGCAGCATGTTGACGCTTCTGTCGTCGCTCTTCTCGGCCAGCGTCTGGATAGCGCCGGAAAGCCGTTCGAATTCAAGGCCGAGTTCGGCGCTGCCCTTGGCCGAGGCACCGGGCTTGGCGCCTGACTGGAAGGCCCGCTCTATGTCTTTGCGCAGCGCTTCGAATTCACGCTGCAGCCCCGCGGTCATCTGGTGGCGCAATTCCTCGCGCATGCCGCGCAGTTCGCCGGCTATCTTGCCGACCATGGCAACGCCGTCTTCCTGGCCGCGCACACGATCGATGTCGCGGGCAATGGCCTGGTAATTCTGCCCGAAAGCGGTGGCACCCTGCATCGGGGTCTTCGGGCGCGGCGCGGGCTGCGGATCCTCATACCAGCGTTGCTGTCCGGCGGGTCGGACGGCGGGATAACGCGCATCGGCGCCATATTGACGGGGATCGGGTTGGCGGGGATCGGGACGTGCCATCGGGTCCTCGCGCGTCCGCTCCAGCCGCTGCTCCAGCGTCTCCAGCGACCGGTTCAACTGCTCGAGCGTGGTCTGCGGCCTGCGCTGCCTGCCGGCGTTGAGTGTATCGAGATAGGACCGCTTGCTGTTCATAGGTGCGTCCGTCTTTCAGAATGGCTGGCTCGCGGCCAACTCCCCAAGCCCCTGTCGGAACGAAGGTGACCAGCGGCTATGCCGCGGTGGAAGACGAGCTTCCCAGGTTCTCACCCGCACTCCGAAAAACCGTGAAAAATTCGATACAGGATAAACACGGGTAGCCGACGCGCCCACATTTCGCCCAACGTAGTAAACAACGCGTTAACCAAACTTAAGAAGTTGCAAGGATGTTCGATGTCGGCCTGACGGTGCGGCATAAAGTTCGGCGCGCAGAACGCCCTTGCGTCATGAGGCGGCAATCGGTATAGAATTGACGTAAACGTAAAAGGCGCGTCGAGCGTGCTGTTTTGCGATTTGTTTGTTGAAACCACGACTGGAAGCAGGCCCCCGCTTCCAGTCAGGCGACGCACGGTCCAGGACCGCGACGCCACCAGACGGGGAAAGCCAGTGACCATGAAGCTTATCTCGGCCGGCGAGACCGCGGCCAATACCAATATGTCTGTCGAAGCCGGCGAGGATCTTGTCCGCATCGGTGAGATGGCGAAAAAATACGGAGTGACGCTGCGCACGCTGCGTTTCTACGAAGACAAGGGCCTGCTCAACCCGCAGCGTGACGGTTCGACCCGTCTCTACACGCGCCGCGACAAGGCCCGGCTGAAGCTGATCCTGCTTGGCCGCAAGGTCGGGTTCTCGCTGCGCGACGTCAAACAGATGATGGACCTCTACGATCCGACCGGTTCAAACACCAAGCAGCTGCGGCTGGCGTTGGACAAGTCGGAAAAGCAGCTTGCCCGCCTGCAGAAGCAGCGGGCGCTGATCGATGACGCCATCAACGAGCTTAGCGGCTCGATGTCGGCGGTGCGCCAGATGCTGGCCGAGCGTTCGGCGCCGCAAGCGAGCGCCGCGAACTAAGCAATTCCAGGAAAAGTGTGAAACGGTTTTCTGTTCGGAATTGCGTCAAACTCTCCAAAGCAATTCCAGGAAAAGTGTGAAACGGTTTTCCCGGGAAAAAGGCGCATAGCGCTTTCTCTTGGGAATTGCGTCGAGCTCCAAGTCATCTGCTGATTGTCTGACTATCAAAGCCGTGTGGTCCAGCCGCACGGCTTTTCGTTGTCTTGGCCTCGCCCCTACAGCTTTCGACGCTGGCTTGCGCTCTGCCGCGCGGCTACGCTCATTGCCGCAATGGGCGGGAAATCTTGTCGCATCGAAAAAATTGACGTTTACGCAAACGTCAATTTTTGCTATCCCGCTTCCAACATGGGTCCGCATGCCGCCCCTGGCTTATCTTCGGCGCGTTCGGACCGGGTTTGCAGGGTGGAGAAAAAGCATGCCGACATACAGGGCTCCGGTCCAGGATACGCTGTTCGTGCTCAATGAGGTGCTGGGTTATCAGCGCTATTCGAACCTTCCCGGATTTTCCGACGCCACGCCCGATGTGCTCGAAGCGATCCTCATCGAAGGCGCCAAGCTCGCCGAAAATGTCATGCACCCGCTGAACCGTGTCGGCGACACGGAAGGCTGCGTTCGTCATGACGATGGCTCGGTGACGACGCCCAAGGGCTTCAAGGAGGCCTTCGACCAGTATCGCGAGGGCGGCTGGATGGGATTGGCCGCACCCGTCGAGTTCGGTGGCCAGGGCTTGCCCTATGCCGTGCACACCGCCGTCGCCGAATTCATGGTGTCGGCCAACATGTCGCTGATGATGTATCCGGGCCTGACGCAAGGTGCGATCGCGGCAATCATCACCCACGGCACCGACGAGCAGAAGGCCCGGTGGCTGCCCAGGATGATCGAAGGCGCCTGGACCGGCACCATGAACCTGACCGAGCCGCATTGCGGCACCGATCTCGGCCTGCTGCGCACCAAGGCGGTGCCGAATGGCGATGGCACCTACAAGATATCGGGCCAGAAGATCTTCATCTCGGCCGGCGAACACGACATGTCGGACAACATCGTTCATCTGGTGCTGGCCCGCATCGAGGGCGCGCCGGAAGGCGTCAAGGGCATCTCGCTGTTCATCGTGCCGAAGCTCATGCTCGACGCATCGGGCAATCCGGGCGCCAGGAACACCGTCTCCTGCGGCTCGATCGAGGAGAAGATGGGAATCCATGGCAATTCGACCTGCGTTATGAACTATGACGAGGCGCAAGGCACGCTGCTCGGCGAGGCCAATGGCGGCCTGAAGGCGATGTTCACGATGATGAACGAGGCGCGCCTCGGCGTCGGTCTGCAAGGGCTGTCGCTGTCGGAGATCGCCTACCAGAACGCCGTTGCCTACGCCAAGGACCGCCTGCAGGGCCGCTCATTGTCGGGACCGAAGGCGCCGGACAAGAAGGCCGACCCGATCATAGTCCATCCGGACATCCGCCGCAGCCTGATGACCATGAAAGCCTTCAACGAGGCCGGCCGCGCGCTGGCGCTGTGGACGGCGATCAAGTCCGATGTTGCTCACCGCTCGGGTGACGACAAGGACCGTCAGGCCGCCGACGACTACACCGGCCTGATGACGCCGGTCGTCAAGGGCGTACTCACCGACAAGGGCTTCGACCACGCCGTCATGGCGCAGCAGGTGTTCGGCGGTCACGGCTATATCGAAGAGCATGGCATGAGCCAGTTCGTGCGCGATGCCCGCATCGCCATGATCTATGAAGGCGCCAACGGCATCCAGGCGCTCGACCTGGTCGGCCGCAAGCTCGGTTTGAATGGCGGCCGCGCCGTGCAAGCCTTCTTCAAGGAGGTTGGCGAATTCTGCGAGGAGAACCGCTCCGACGAGAAGATGGCGCCGTTCACCAAGGCCTTGAAGAAGGGCCTCAACGATCTGCAGGCGGCGACCATGTGGCTGGTGCAGAACGGCATGGCCAAGCCCGACAATGCGGGCGCCGCCTCGACCGACTACATGCATCTCTTCGGCCTCGTGGCGCTCGGCTACATGTGGGCGCAGATGGCCAAGGCGGCACTTGGCAAGACGGGCGCCAATGGCACTCAATCCTCTTATGAAAACAAGGTGGCCTTCTACGACAACAAGGTTGTGACGGGGCGCTTCTTCATGGAGCGGATCATGCCGGAGACATCAGCTCATCTCGCCCGCATTTCGAGCGGCGCCGACACATTGATGGCACTGCCGGCGGAAGCGTTCTAAAGATAGTTCCCCTCCCCCTTGAGGGGAGGGTGGCCCGAAGGGCCGGGTGGGGTCCTGCGTGAAGCGCACCGACTTCAACTCTCTGGGAGGAGTATCATACCAGCATGACCAACCCAGCCGAAATCCTTGGCCTTCCCAAACCCGCCTGGGCGGCGGACGAGGTCGGCATGCTCTACGACATGGCGCACCGCTTCATGTCGGAGGAGATCGCGCCGCGTTACGACGAGTTCGAGAAGAACGAGATGGTCGATCGCGAAAGCTGGCTGAAGGCCGGTGCGGCCGGTCTGCTCTGCGCTTCGATGCCCGAGGAATATGGCGGCTCGGGCGGTACCTTCGCGCATGAGAGCGCCATCATCGAGGCCATCGGCCATGTCGGCGTCGATGGTTTCGGCATCGGCCTGCACAATTCGATCGTCGCCCCCTACATTCTCCATTACGGCTCCGAAGAGCAGAAGAAGAAATGGCTGCCGAAGCTGGCAACAGGCGAGCTGATCGGCGCCATCGCCATGACCGAGCCCGGCGCCGGCTCCGACCTGCAAGGCGTCAAGACGCGGGCGCAGAAGGATGGCAACCAGTACAAGATCAATGGTTCCAAGACCTTCATCACCAACGGCCAGCTTGCAAACTTCATCATCGTCGTCACCAAGACCGATCCGGAGAAGGGCGCCAAGGGCACCTCGCTGATCGTCGTCGAGACCGATGAGGTCGAAGGGTTCGAGCGAGGCCGCAACCTCGACAAGATCGGCTTGAAGGCCAACGACACGTCGGAACTGTTCTTCAACGATATGCGCGTGCCGACCTCCAACCTGCTCGGCCATGAGGAAGGGCAGGGCTTCATCCAACTGATGCAGCAATTGCCGCAGGAGCGGTTGCAGATCGGCACCGGGGCGATCGCCATGATCGAGCGGGCGCTGGCGCTGACTTTCGACTACGTCAAGGAGCGCAAGGCGTTCGGCAAAGCGATCATCGATTTCCAGAACACCCAGTTCAAGCTGGCCGAACTCAAGACCGAGGCCACCATCGGTCGCGTCTTCTACAATGATTGCGTCACCCGCCACATCGCCGGCGGCCTCGATCCTGTGACCGCATCGATGGCCAAATACTGGCTCAGCGACCTGCAGGGAAAAGTCGTCGACGAATGCCTTCAATTGCATGGGGGCTATGGCTACATGAATGAATATCCGATCGCCCGCATGTTCCGCGACGCCCGCGTCCAGCGCATCTATGGCGGCACCAACGAGATCATGAAATTGCTGATCGGACGCTCGCTCTAATGCATGTCGCTCAAAAGTGGTCCCGGTTTTGGGAAATCGACATGCATCAGTCTAAAGCCGTTCGATAAACCCAAGGAGCAAAACGATGGCCGAAGCTTATGTCTATGACGCCGTGCGCACGCCGCGTGGCAAGGGCAAGAAGGACGGATCGCTGCATGAGGTGCCTGCGGTGCGGCTTGCCGCCAAGACGCTCGAAGCGTTGCGCGATCGCAATGGGCTGGACACCGGCACTGTCGACGACATCATCTTCGGCTGCGTCGATCCTGTCGGCGAGGCGGGCTCCGTCATTCCTCGCGCCGCCGCCTTCGAGGCCGGGTACGACACCAAGGCGCCTGGCATGCAGATCTCGCGCTTCTGCGCTTCGGGGCTGGACGCCATCAATTTCGGCGCCGCCAAGATCGCGCAAGGCGCAGACGAGATCGTCATCGCCGGTGGCGTCGAATCGATGTCGCGCGTCGGCATGGGCGCCTCCGGCGGCGCCTGGTTCATGGATCCCTCGGTCGGCCTGCCCGGCTGGTTCGTGCCGCAAGGCATCTCGGCCGACCTGATCGCCACCAAATACGGCTTCAGCAGAGACGACGTCGACGCCTATGCGGTCGAGAGCCAGAAGCGTGCCGCTAAATCCTGGGCCGACGGCCGTTTCAAGAAATCCGTCATTCCGATCAAGGACCAGAACGGCCTGACCATCCTCGACCATGACGAGCACATGCGACCGTCGACCGACATGCAGTCGCTGGCCTCGCTCAACCCGTCCTTCGTCATGCCTGGCGAAATGGGCGGCTTCGATGCCGTTGCCGTGCAGAAGCATCCCGAGGTCGAAGAGGTCAACCACGTCCACCACGCCGGCAATTCGTCCGGAATTGTCGACGGCGCCGCAGCCGTGCTGCTCGGTTCGAAGAAGGCCGGCAAGGCGATGGGGCTGAAGCCGCGCGCCCGTATCCGCACCTTCGCCAATATCGGTTCGGAACCGGTGCTGATGCTGACCGGTCCGGTCGACGTCACCGAGAAGCTGTTGAAGCGCGCCAAGATGAAGCTCTCCGACATCGACCTGTTCGAGCTCAACGAGGCATTCGCCTCCGTGGTGCTGCGCTACATGCAGGCTTTCGACATTCCGCATGACAAGATCAACGTCAATGGCGGCGCCATCGCCATGGGCCATCCGCTCGGTGCCACCGGCGCGATGATCTTGGGCACGGTGCTGGACGAACTCGAGCGTCGTGATTTGAACACCGCCTTGGTGACGCTATGCATCGGTGCCGGCATGGGCACCGCAACGATCATCGAACGCGTCTGACGGGGAGAGAAACGATGAGCTACACCAATTTCACCCTCGACATCGACGCCGACGGCATTGCGCTGGTCACCTGGGACATGCCGGGCCGTTCGATGAACGTGTTCACCGAGGAAGCGATGCGGGAACTGAACGCCATTGTCGACAAGGTGGCAGGTGACGCCGCCATCAAGGGCGCCGTGATCACCTCCGGCAAAGACACCTTCTCCGGCGGTGCCGACATCACCCTGCTGCAGAAGATGCTGATCACCTTCGCTGCTGAAAAGGGCAAGGACGCCGAAAAAGCCACCAAGGCGCTGTTCGACAATGCCGGTATGATGACCGGCCTGTTCCGCAAACTGGAGACATCAGGCAAGCCATGGGTTTCGGCAATCAACGGCACCTGCATGGGCGGCGCCTTCGAGATGTCGCTCGCCTGCCACGGCCGTGTCGCCGCCGACAGCGACAAGGTGAAGATGGCGCTTCCCGAGGTGAAGATCGGCATCTTCCCCGGCGCCGGCGGCACCCAGCGCGTGCCGCGGCTGACCGATCAGCAGCAGGCGCTGCAGATGCTGACCTCGGGCCAGACCCTGTCGTCGCAGAAGGCGAAGTCGATGGGCCTGATCCACGAGATCGCCGAGCCGGCCAGGCTGGTCGAGGCCGCCAAGACGATGATCAGGAATGGCCTGAAGGCGGTTCAGCCGTGGGACGAGAAGGGCTTTAAGCTGCCCGGTGGCCAGATCTATTCGCCCGCCGGCTTCAATCTGTGGCCGCCGGCCATCGCCATCCTGCGTCGCGAGACCTATGGCAACTATCCGGCCGCCGCCGCGATCCTCAAATGCGTCTATGAAGGCCTGCTGGTGCCGTTCGACACTGCCTTGCGCATCGAGCAGCGCTATTTCACCGAGATCATGCAGACCAGGGAAGCGGCGGCGATGATCCGCTCGCTGTTCGTGTCGCTGCAGGAACTGAACAAGGGTGCGCGGCGCCCGGCCGGCGTGCCCGAAACCAAGTTCAAGAAGATCGGCATTCTCGGCGCCGGCTTCATGGGCGCCGGCATCGCCTATGTCACCGCCAAGGCCGGCATCCCGGTGGTGCTGCTCGACCGCGACATGGAGTCGGCCGCCAAGGGCAAGGCGCATTCCGACGGCCTGATCTCGGATCAGGTGAAGAAGGGCCGCGCCAAGCCGGAGGACAAGGACAAATTGCTGTCGCTGATCACGCCGACGGCCGACTATGCCGACCTTGCCGGCTGCGATCTGGTGGTCGAGGCGGTGTTCGAGGATTCGGCCGTCAAGAAGAGCGCCACCGAACAGGCGGAAGCCGTGTTGAAGCCATCGGCGATCTTCGCATCGAACACCTCCACCATCCCGATCTCGGCGCTGGCCAAGAATTCGGCGCGGCCGAAGAACTTCATCGGCATCCACTTCTTCTCGCCTGTCGACAAGATGATGCTGGTCGAGATCATTTTGGGCAAGAAGACCGGCGACAAGGCGCTGGCCACTGCGATCGATTTCGTCCGTGCCATCAAGAAGACGCCGATCGTCGTCAACGACACGCGCGGCTTCTATGTCAATCGCTGCGTGCTGCGCTACATGTCGGAAGCGTACAAGATGTTGATCGAAGGTGTTCCGGCGCCGATGATCGAGAATGCCGCGAAGGCCGCCGGCATGCCGGTCGGACCCTTGGCCCTGACCGACGAAACAGCCATCGACCTTGCCCAGAAGATCATGAAGCAGGCCATCAGGGACCTCGGGGACAAGGCGGTCGATCCGAAGCAGATGGCGCTGATCAACACCATGGTCGACGATCACGGCCGCTTCGGCCGCAAGAACGGCAAGGGTTTTTATGACTATCCGGCCAAGCCGGCCAAGAAGAAGCTGTGGCCGGGGCTCAAGGAGCTTTATCCGCAGCTTGCGCCCGAGAAGGTCGATTATGAGGAGCTACAGCAGCGGCTGCTGGTCACCATCGCGCTGGAAGCGGCCCGGGTGATGGAAGAGGGTATCGTCACCGACCCGCGCGAGGCTGATGTAGGCTCGATCCTGGCCTTCGGTTTCGCGCCCTACACTGGCGGTGCGCTGTCCTATATCGACGGCATCGGCGCCAAGGCGTTCGTCAAGATCGCCAAGAGCCTGCAGAAGAAGTACGGCGCCGAGTTCAAGGCGCCCAAGCTGCTGCTCGATATGGCCGAGAAGGGTGAGAACTTCTATCAGCGTTTCGATCCCTATGCGAAAGGCGAGACGAGAAAGGCGGCGTGAGCCAACCTTGGACTGTAGACAAGATGGTGGCTCGGGGTTAGAACGGAAAAGGTATTTTTTCCTGTTTGAAGGAGAGCAAGAATGCTCTCGCATGACCGTGTCTGGGCCGCCATCGATGCTCTTGCCGAGCGCTATTCGCTTTCGGCCTCGGGTCTGGCCAAGCGCGCGGGGCTCGATTCCACCGCCTTCAACAAGTCGAAGCGTCTGTCGTCGGATGGTCGGCCGCGCTGGCCTTCGACCGAATCACTGGCCAAGATCATCGAGGCGACGGGCGCTTCGCTCGATGAATTCACCGGTCTGATCGAAGGCCGGCCCGGGATCAGCAATGGTGCTTCGATCGGTCATGGCGCTTCGGTCGCCCGCAGACGCACGGTGCCGTTGCTCGGCTTTGCCCAGGCCGGTGCCGGCGGCTTCTTCGACGATGCCGGCTTTCCGGTCGGGCAGGGCTGGGATCTGGTCGAACTGCCGGCGCAAGCCACCGAGAGCTCCTATGCGCTGCAGGTGCAGGGCGATTCCATGCTGCCGCTCTACCGCAATGGCGATGTCCTCATCGTCGAACCTGGCGCCACCACCCGCAAGGGCGATCGCGTCGTCGTCAAGACCAACTCCGGCGAGGTCATGGCCAAGGTGCTCGAGCGCCAGACCGTCAAGTCGATTGCGCTGGTCTCGCTCAATCCCGACCATCCCGACCGCGATATTCCCATGCGCGATGTCGAATGGGTGGCGCGGATTGTATGGGCAAGCCAGTAGGTCCGACCGGTGCGGCTCCTTCATATTGCCCTATCGGTTCTGATGGTCCCGGTGATGGCGGCCATGGTCGTCGCCGGCGGTCGCACGCTGAAAGGAAGTGACAGCGTGGTCACCGTGGACCAGCTCGATCCGGGCGCCGATACGATCGCGCAGCAGGGCACCGACACGGTGCCCGAAGAGCCGGCCACATCGGCCATAGCAGCTCCACAGCCGCCAAAGCCGGCGCCGCATTCGAGGGCGATCGATCCCGAAATCGTCGCGCCACCGGAATTGCCCTCTGACGGGCTTGAACGGGTCGAGCCGCGCGAGCCGTTGAGCAAGCTCGCATTGGCCGTGCCGCCCAAGCCGAAAATGCCTGACGACTGGAACGGCACAAAGCTGTTCCAGCCGGTCGCGCCGGCCGCCGGCCTGATCGAGGCGAAGGGTTACTCGGTCGCGGTTTCCGGCATCGACATAGTAAGGCAGGACGAGACCTGTAGCGATGACGGCAAATCCTGGCCATGCGGCGTCCGGGCGCGGACGGCGTTCCGCGCCTTCCTGCGCGGCCGCGCGGTGGTCTGCACCGTGCCGCCGGAGGGCGGCCGCGACCTGGTCGCCGCCGAATGCCGGATCGGCAAGCAGGATGTCGGCCAATGGCTGGTCGAAAACGGCTGGGCGCGCGCCGCCAAGGGCGGGCCCTATGTCGATGCCGGCGACAAGGCGCGCATGGCGAAGAAGGGCATTTTCGGATCGGCGCCTGATCTGTCCGGCATGCCGGCAATGCCGGCCGCACCAAGCCCGACGCCTCAGGCGCCGAGTTCGATCCTGGAAGAAGTCGACGGCGTGCTCAAGCCAGCTGACCAGCCAGCGCCCGCTCAATGAGCGCCCGCGTCTCGGCAACGCCATAGAGCGCGGCGAACGAACCGAAGCGTGGACCGCGCTCCTGGCCGATCAGCACCTGATAGATCATCTGGAAGAAGGCGCCCGATACGCCGGGGCCGCCTTCCGGGCTCTGCTTGGAATGGTCCTGATAACGTTCGATCTTGCGTGCGACGTTGAGCGATGCGTTCTGGATCGCTTCGCCATTGGCGTCCGCCGGCAGTTCGCCAAGCGCCGTATCGAGGGCTTGCAGTGCCTCGCGCTCGACTTCGTCGGCCGGACGGAAGGTTTTCGTCGGCTTCACGAAATCGTCGAAATAGCGGATCGCGTGGCCGACCAGCCGGTCGAGTTCGGGATGCGTCTTCGGCGTTACCCCCACCGTATGGCGCGAGATGAAGCCCCACAGCACATCCTTGTTCTGCGCGTTGGAAGCGCTGACCAGGTTGAGCAGCAGCGAGAACGGCACCGGCATGTCGATGGCGGGCGGGTTGCCGTCATGCATATGCCAGACCGGGTTGCCCAGCCGTTCCTTCCAGTCCTGCCGGGGATACGCGGCGAGGAAGGTGTAATACTCGTCCACCGCCCTCGGAATAACGTCGAAATACAGCTTCTTGGCCTGCCGCGGCCGTTGGTACATGTAGAGACCCAGGCTCTCGGTCGGCGCATAGGTCAGCCACTCGTCGATGGTCAGCCCGTTGCCCTTCGACTTCGAGATCTTCTGGCCGTTCTCATCCAGGAACAGTTCGTAGACGAAGTGCTCCGGCGCGCGCCCACCCAGAATGTTGCAGATGCGGTCATAGACCACCGCGTTGGTCTGGTGGTCCTTGCCGAACATCTCGAAGTCGACGCCAAGCGCTGCCCAGCGCATGCCGAAATCCGGCTTCCACTGCAGCTTCACGCGGCCGCCGGTGATCGAAAGCGTGGTTTCGGTGCCTTCGTCGTCGAAGGTGATGGTGCCGGCCTTGGCGTCGACATGCTTCATCGGAACGTAAAGCACGCGGCCGCTCTTCGGCGAAATCGGCAGGAACGGGCTGTAGGTCGCCTGCCGCTCGGAGCCGAGCGTCGGCAGCATCACCGCCATGATCTGGTCATAGCGTTCGGCGGCGCGCAGCAGCATCGCGTCGAAGCGGCCCGACTTGTAGTATTGCGTCGCGCTGGCGAACTCGTAGTCGAAGCCGAACGTATCCAGGAAACGGCAAAGCATCGCGTTGTTGTGGTCGGCAAAGCTCGCATAGTCGCCGCCGAATGGATTGGGGACCGACGACAGCGGCTTGTGCAGGTGCTGCTCGAGTGCGGCGCGATCCGGCACGCTGTCGGGTATCTTGCGCATGCCGTCCATGTCGTCGGAAAAGCACAGCAGCTTGGTTGCAACCTTGTCCTGCGTCAGGATGCGGAAGGCATGGCGCACCATCGATGTCCGCGCCACCTCACCGAACGTGCCGATATGCGGCAGGCCGGACGGTCCGTACCCGGTCTCGAACAGGATCGTTTGGGGGAAGTCGGCGCCTTTGTAGCGTTCGATTATCTTTTTGGCTTCCTCGAACGGCCACGCCTTGCTCTCAGCCGCGGCCGCCAGCACCTCGGGATTGAGATCGATGATGTTTGATCCCGCCATGTCACTGTTTCCAAATCATTCGCCGGGCCCAAATCCTTCGAAGACGGGGCCGGCGCCAAGGGTTTTTCAACCGGTCTCTAGGCGTGCGTGGCCGGAGCGTCAACGCGTGCGGCGCTTTTTCCTTGCGGTGCGGATAGTGCATTCCTACCTTCGAAGCCCGGTTCAAGGAGAAAAAATTGCCGACGCCGCATGAAGCCCTGATCTACCTGATGGTCATCACCTCGGCCTCCGATCGCGATATGACCGATGTCGAACTGGCCAGGATCGGCGACGTCGTCCGCTCGTGGCCGGTATTCGAGGATTTCAACCACGACCGGCTGATCGACGTTGCCCAGGCTTGCCAGAAGCGCCTGCACGAAAAGGATGGGCTGAAAGGCGTTCTGGCTGAAGTCGCCGAGGCCCTGCCCGAGCGCTTGCGCGACACCGCCTATGCCGCTGCCTTCGAGGTGGCTGCCGTCGATCTCGAAATGCGCATGGAAGAAGTGCGGGTGCTGCAGCTGATCCGGCGTCAGCTTGATCTCGACACGCTGACCGTCGCCGCCATCGGCCGCGCGGCCAAGGCGCGGCTGCGTACGCTCACCTGAATATCAGCAGCGCGCTGGAAAAGGCCGACGGGAACCGGATCAGAAAAAACTGACCGGGAAATAGCGCAAATAAAATTCGGCAAACGTGCCTTTCATCGAAATCTCCTGCAGTGCGTAGTCGAGCGCGGCGGCCAGCGCCGGATTGTCCGCCTGGGTGGCGATGGCCATGCCCGAGCCCAGATATTCGGGCGCCAGATAGGGGCCGCCGGCAAAGCGGCAGCAGCCCGCTGCATCCGAGCCGCCCAGCCAGAAAGCCAGGCGCATGCCGTCGCCGAAGGCCGCGTCGAGCTTGCCGGCCTTGAGATCGGCATAGAGGTCTTCCGGTCTGTCGAAGGGGATGATCTGAACCGTATTGAAATAGTCGCGCAACATGCGCTCGTGCGCCGAGCCGGCGACCACGCCGACACGCTTGCCGCGCAATTTGGCAAAGATCGGTTCGGTCAGCGCTTTGCTCTTCGGTATGATGAAGCGCGCCGGGAACTGCAGGTAGGAGCGCGAGAAGGCATAGGTCGCGCGCGATTCCGGCGTTGCGGCGATGCCAGCGATGATCGCCTCGCCTTCGCCTTTCCGCAGCGCGCCTTCCAGTTCGGCCCAGGGCAGTGCCTGGATCTGGCATTTTTCGACGATGCCGAGTTCGGCGCAAATGGCGCGTGCCAGATCGATGTGGAAGCCGGACAGCTTTCCCGAGCCGTCGAGGAAATTGAAGGGTGGGAAGTCCGTGGTGGTCAGAAATCTCAGCCGGGGCAGCGCGGAGAGGTCAGGCTTGGGCAGCCGCTCCTTGGCATCCCACAGCACCGGAACCTGAGGCGTCACGGCGCCCGCGCCATAGGTGGACGACAGCAATCCGATCACCATCGCAACGGCGAAGGACCTCCACTGGAACGCCAAGATAAAACTCCGCCACAGTCGTCTTTGCACCGGTTTTGGTACGAAAGTGACACAGGCACAATGGTTTTTGATTTCAACACGCCGATTTCAGGATATGATTTAGCCGGTTTGCAAATCAGCTTTGGCCGCCTTGGTGAGAGAATCGAGGTCGGAGCCATAGAATAAGTATGCGATTTGCAATCCGTGGTCGGTGGCGAAGTGTAAATCAGGCACGCATCATTGGCCGCAATGCATGAGGCAACATGGGGTTGATGTTGCGATGAGTCAGTTCGATCGTACGCTGGAATTCATCGACCAGCTGCAGCACGCCGCAACGGCGGCCGCGGTCTGCGAAAGGCTGCTGGGCATAACGTCGGATTTCGGTCTCACCGCGCTGATGGCGGGAACCGTACCGCAGCCTGGCACGCCGGCCGGCCAGCAAAAGCAGCATGTGCTTCTCTGCGATTGGCCTGGCGAGTGGCTGGAGCGCTATGTCGCGCGCAACTATGTCGATCACGACCCGGTCGTCAGCCATATGAAACAGTTGCAGGCGCCCTTCCAGTGGCGCGAGGCGTCGCAGAGCATCCGCATAGACAAGAGCAGCGGCGAAGTGATGGGCGATGCCGGTGTCTTCAAACTGCGTGATGGACTGGCCTTCCCGCTGATCACGCTCGACGGCCAGATCGTCATGGTGTCGCTTGGCGGCGAGGCGGTGGAATTGTCCGCTGCCGAGTTCGGCCAGGTGTCGCTGGTGTCGACCTACGCCGTCGGTCGCGCCATGCAGCTCCATACGATGGCGAGCAAGACCATCGACCAGATCGTGCTGACGCCGCGCGAGCGCGAATGCCTGCAATGGGCCGCCGTCGGCAAGTCGGAATGGGAGATTTCGCAAATCCTCGGCATCTCCGAACACACCTCGGAGAAACATCTTCTTAACGCCAAAAGCAAACTCGGTGCCGTCAACCGGGTGCAGGCCGTCGCGGAAGCGATCCGGCGGGGCTACATTAGTTAGGTCGGCCGTGCCGACCTAGAAGTTCTTGCCTACGCGATCACGCAATTTTCTCATCCAAGCACGGCCGTATCTTCCTCTGAACACAGGAGACGGCGGAATGCTTTTTTCCCTTACAACCCAGGAATTGATGGAACGTCCCGACCTTTGGGAGGCCGTCCATCGGCTGCGCTACAAGATATTTGTCGAGGAGATGGGGTGGGATGATCTCCGGCGTCCCGACGGGCTCGAACTCGACCAGTTCGATCATGACGAGGCGGTGCATCAGATTGTCATCAGAGGTGACGAAGTCGCAGGCTATCAAAGGATGTTGCCGACCACGCGGCCACATCTGCTGACCGAGGTCTTGACCGACCTTTCGGAAGGAACGCCGCCATCGGGCCCAACCATCTGGGAATTGACCCGCTATGCGGTGGCTCCCGGTTTTCGCGATGGCCGCCGCGGCGTTTCAACCGTTGGCACCGAATTGATCGCCGGCTTCGTCGAGTGGGGGCTGAAGCACGGCGTCGACAAGGTGATCATCGAGTTCGAGCCGATGTGGGTGCTGCGCGCCTTGCAACTGCATTTCCTGGCGACCCCGCTGGGCTATCAGCGCACCTATGGCAACCAGCAGGTCGTAGCCACACTGCTCACCTTCAACGAGCACACACTCGATGTGGTGCGTTCGCGCCGCAATCATTTTGCTCCAGTGCTGGCCAGGGGATACCCCGACATGCTCGGGCAAAGGCGTGCGTCATGAGATCGGAGACAGTCATGAGCACACACCCGCAACCTGAACTTCGCAACCACACGCTGGTGGTCACCGTGTCGTCGAGTGACGGCCGGCCGGTGCTGGACAGGAGAGCCTATGAAAGCCTGGCAAAGACCTTCCATGAAGCCGCCGACAATGAGGAGGTTCGCGTCGTCGTGCTGCGCGGCCTGGCGGGTTGTTTCTGTCTCGGCGGCGACTTCTCCGAATTCCTCGACGCCACCAAGCACCAGAAACTGATCGCCGCCGTCACCGACCTGTTCCGCACGCTGGCGACATTTCCCAAGCCCATCCTTGCCTGCGTCGACGGCGATGCCGTCGGCGTCGGCTGCACCATCCTGTTCCATTGCGACATGGTGATCGCGTCCGACAAAAGCACGTTCCGGGTGCCGTTCGTCGATTTCGGCCTGGTTCCGGATGCGGCGACCAGCATCCTGGCGCCGCAGAAGCTCGGATACGCCGGTGCTTTCCGCTTCTTCTGCCTCGGCGACACGCTTCGCGCCGAAGACGCCAGGGCGCTCGGCCTCGTCGCCGAGATCGTGCCGGGCGGCGGCGTCGAGGAAGCGGCTCTTGGCCGGGCGAGACAGCTTGCCAAGAAGCCGGTCGCCGCCCTGCTGCACACGCGCGGCCTGCTGAAGGGGAACACCCAGGCGCTCTGCGACCGCATCGACCAGGAAATTTCACTTTTCCAGCAGGCGCTGCAGGACGACACGACCCTGCGGCGATTGCAGCGCATCGCCCGGCTGGCGGCTTAATGCATGTCGCTCAAAAGTGGTCCCGGTTTTGAGACAACGACATGCATGGAAGCAAAGATCTAAAGCGCGGCGCATGAGTCCGCTTCGACGCGACGCGCTTTAGGAGCCGCGAGGAGAAAAGCATCGCCGCGCGGCCTTGGCTGCGCGGCGCAAAATGCGTCAGTCCTGTCTGCCCAGGCCAGCCTATTCTTTCAAAAACGACGGCCCTTCGCCGATGATCTTCTTGTCCTCCTTGCCGATCACGGCGAGATCGCGCCCATCATAGGGCAGCGACGACAGGATGCGCCGCATGACCGCCAGCCGCGCGCGCCGCTTGTCATTGGCCCGCACGATGATCCACGGCGCGAACTCCTTGTGGGTGTGCTCGAACATGGTGTCGCGCACCTCCGTGTAATCATCCCACTTGGTGATGCCGGCAACGTCGATCGGCGAAAACTTCCAGCTCTTCAGCGGGCTGTAGCGGCGATCGTGAAAGCGTTCGAGCTGGGTTTCCCGGCCTATGTTCAGCCAGAATTTGAAGAAGTGGATGCCCTCGTTGGAGATCATCCGCTCGAAATGCGGCGTCTCGTCGAGGAAATGCTCGTGCTGTTGCGGCGTGCAGAAACCCATCACCGGCTCGACGCCGGCGCGGTTGTACCAGGATCGGTCGAAGGTGACGAACTCGCCCGATGTCGGGAAATGGTCGACATAGCGCTGGTAGTACCATTGCCCCAGCTCGGTCGGGGTCGGCTTTGTCAGCGCTACGTTGCGTGCCGTGCGCGGGTTGAGGTACTGGCGCACCACGAAGATCGTGCCGCCCTTGCCGGCGGCATCGCGGCCTTCGAACAGCGCCATCACCCGTTTGCCGGTCGACTGCAGCCAAGCCTGCGCCTTGACCAGCTCGATCTGCAACTTCTCGAGCGTCGCGTCATACTCGTCGCTTTTCATCTTCTTGTCGTAGGGATAGCCGCCGGCGGTCAGCTTGTTGTCCTCGACCCAGTCGGGAAGCACGGGGTTCTCGATGTCGAACTCCCGCTCCTTGCCGTCGATCCTGATCTTCAGCGGCCCCGAAGTCGGCACGGCGGGACTTTCCTTGGCTTTTTTCATCGAGACGAACCCTTTCCAGCTTCCGGACTCATGCTATTGGGAGCCTCCGGAGCGGTCCAGCGGTTTCCGCCGCCGCGCGACCGGCGAATGCATAGGGTGCGGGGCGCGCGAGCGAATGGCTGACCTGGAGCAGAAAGGTGTGGCTCAAACCCTGGCCATACGGCTGTGGAACAGCCGTTGGCTGCTTGCGGCTGGCGTGGTTGCTGTTTTGATCGCCTTTGCCTTTGCGGGTATTTCTGCCTACGCCCTGTTGCCGGCGCTGCTCCTACTGCTTGCGGCAGCAATGCTGCCGGCCGCCGGCGCGCGCCAATCCACCGAGAGCGGCGCTGCCATCGAGGCCATCGGCTTGCAGCGGCTCTCCGGTGAATATCTGGCGGCTGCCGTCGCCGATCCGCTGATCATCTTCGACCGGACCGCCACCATCGTGCATGCCAATGCCGCTGCTTTCGCCGCCTTTGGCGGGATCGCGCCGGGCATGTCGCTGTCGTTGAAGTTCCGGGCGCCGGAAATGCAGGCTCTGCTGGACGGCGTGCTGTCGGGCGATGTCGCCTCCGATGTCGTCGACTATACGGAGAAGCTGCCGGTCGAACGGGCTTACCGGGTGAGCGCATCCTCGGTCGGTCATGCCACCGATCTCTATGTGCTGGTGTTCAAGGACCAGAGCGAAACGCGCAGGATCGACCGCATGCGCGCCGACTTCATCGCCAATGCCAGCCACGAACTGCGCACGCCGCTCGCCTCCATCGCCGGCTTCATCGAAACGCTACGCGGGCCGGCCCGCAACGACCCGGCGGCGCGCGATCAGTTCCTGCAGATCATGCAGAGCCAGACCGGTCGCATGGCGCGTCTGATCGACGATTTGTTGTCGCTGTCGCGGCTGGAGATGAAACCTTATCTGAAGCCGGGAACCGAGGTCGATCTGCGCGAGACGGTCGACAGCGTCATCGATTCGCTCGGACCGCTGGCCAGGGAAAACAGCGTTGCCATCGAGCGGGATTATGCCGACGAGCCCCTCGATGTGCCGGGAGATCGCGACGAGCTTTTCCAGGTTTTCGAGAACCTCCTGGAAAACGCGTGCAAATACGGGCAGTCGGGCGGGCGCGTCGTGGTGTCGATCGCGCATAGCGATGCCGGCTCGGAGCCCGGCATCGACGTAACCATCAGGGACTTTGGCCCCGGCATTCCCGAGGAGCACATTCCGCGCATCACCGAGCGCTTCTATCGCGTCGATGTCGAGACCAGCCGGACCCAGAAGGGCACCGGCCTTGGCCTGTCGATCGTCAAGCATATCCTGACGCGCCACAATGCCAGGCTTTCGATCAAGTCGGAGGTTGGCAAGGGCGCCGCCTTCTCGGTTCATTTGCCGACGCACTAATATCGCCCTAGTTTAGGGGGGCTGTTTCTTTTTTCTGTCATCCGGCTAGCGTATCAGCGGGGATTCGAGGAAACGACTCAAAATCAAAACACCCCATGGGAAGGCATATTGCCATGCAGTCCGTGCACATCGTCAGCGCCTATGACGACGAGCTGAAATATCTGTCGAAGCGCATCGCTGCGATGGGCGGCCATGCCGAGCGCATGGTCGAGCAGGCTATCACCGCTTTGGTCAATGCCGATCCCAGCCTCGCTGAGAAGGTCATCCACGACGATGCCGTGCTGGATGAAGGGCAACGCGAAATCGACGATAAGGCGATCATCATCATTGCCAGGCGTCAGCCGATGGCGACGGATTTGCGCGAGATCGTCGGGACCATTCGCATCTCCGCCGACCTCGAACGGGTTGGCGACCTCGCCAAGAACGTTGCCAAGCGGGTGGTCGCCGTCACCGACGGACGCCAGCCGACCAGCCTGTTCCGCGGCCTCGAGGCCCTGGCCAATCTGGCGCTGACCCAGCTCAAGGAAGTGCTCGACGTCTACGCATCCCGCTCGGTGGAGAAAATCGGCTTCGTGCGCGACCGCGACGACCAGATCGACGCCATGTACACGTCGCTGTTTCGCGAATTGCTGACCTACATGATGGAAGATCCGCGCAACATCACGCCCTGCACGCATCTGCTGTTCTGCGCCAAGAACATCGAGCGTATCGGCGATCACGCCACCAACATCGCCGAGACCATCTACTACATCGTCACCGGCGAGCAGTTGCCGGCTGAGCGGCCCAAGGGCGACAAGACCGACAAGATCGGCCTTTCCGAGACGCTGCCAGTGAAGTGAACGGTCGCCTCTCGAACCGTCACCCGAAATAAGCTAAGCTTTCTAGGCTTTGCCTCTATCCTCGTCCGTGGATTTTCTTCGGGAGGTCGTGATGGAAAATGTTCGGAACCTGACCCCGGCGTCTGCGCCTGCATCCGGCATTATCGCTTGCGGCGTCTACACAGCCGGGCGTCGCATCGCCGACATCCCCATCGAGGAAGCCGGCGAATGGGCGAAAAAATCCGGTCATGTCGTCTGGATTGGCTTGCTCGAGCCCGACCGCAATCTCTTGCTGCGCGTCCAGGCGCAGTTTCACCTGCATGAGCTGGCAATCGAGGATGCCGAGCACCCGCACCAGCGGCCGAAGATCGAGCAATATGGCGATGCGCTGTTCATCGTCGCCCGCACCGCGCAGCTGATCGACGGCCGGGTGACCTTCGGCGAGACCCATTTGTTCGTCGGCAGCGGCTACATTGTCAGCGTCAGGCACGGCCCTTCCACCTCCTACGCCGCCGTTCGTCAGCATTGGGAAAGCTGCCCGCATTCGTTGGCCAAGGGCGAGGATTTCGTCCTCTACGCCATTCTCGATTTCATCGTCGACAATTACATGCCGGTGCTCGAGCAGATCGAGGACGAGGTCGAGGCGATCGAGGACAAGATTCTGTTGAAGCCGATGACCGGGCCCGACATCGAGCGGCTCTATATGCTGCGCCGCGATCTTTTGCGCCTGCGCAATGCGGCGCTGCCGCTGGTGGAAGTCTGCCGCCGGCTGACCAGTGCCGAACTGCCGCAGATCCATACGGCCATGCATCCGTTGTTTCGCGACGTCACCGATCACATCCGCACCGTCCAGGAAAAGATCGACAGCCTGCGCGAGGTGCTGGCATTCGCTTTCGAAGCCAGTCTGCTGGTCGGCCAGAGTCAGGAAACGGCGAACACCAAGAAGCTCGCCTCCTGGGCCGCCATCCTGGCGGTGCCGACGGCGCTCGCCGGCATCTACGGCATGAATTTCAGCGATATGCCGGAACTGAAGATGGAATACGGCTACCCAATGGTGCTGGCCACGATCGCGCTGATCTGCGCGTTTCTCTACTGGCGGTTTCGCAAGAATGGATGGCTGTGAGAGTAGGCAGCAGGCAGCAGGCAGTAGGCAGTAGGCAGTAGGCAGTAGGCAGCAGGCAGTAGGCAGTAGGCCTGAGGCATATGGCCTTCTGCGGGCGCGCGGGCCGCGGAGGAAGGGCGGGAGGGGGGGGGGGGCGGGGCGCGGGGGGGGGGGGGGGGGGGGGGGGGGGGG
>NZ_JAMYSA010000062.1:0-39146 GCF_040321735.1 Mesorhizobium sp. M0293 | reverse complement strand
CCGGTGTGCCGGTGCGCCGTCCGGTCCCCCCCGCAGTGGCGCGCCCGGCCCAGCCGCCCAAGAGCGAGGCAGACCGCCGCCGGGGGAAGCTGACGCTGAATTCAGCATTGTCCGACGAAGATGCGCGAGCCCGTTCGCTGTCGTCGATGCGTCGACGCCAGGAAAAATTCAAGCGCGCGATGCACAATGAGCCGCGCGAGAAAGTCATGCGCGAAGTGATCCTGCCAGAGACGATTACCATCCAGGAATTGGCGCAACGCATGTCCGAGCGTGCGGTCGACCTGGTCAAGTTCTTCATGAAGCAAGGCCAGATCCTGAAGCCGGGCGACGTCATCGACGCCGACACGGCCGAACTGGTTGCTACCGAATTCGGCCATACGGTTCGCCGCGTTGCCGAGTCCGACATCGAGGAAGGCCTGTTCAACATCGCCGACAATGCCGAGGACCTGGTGTCGCGTCCGCCTGTCGTGACGATCATGGGCCACGTCGATCACGGCAAGACCTCGCTGCTCGATGCCATCCGCAACGCCAACGTCGTCTCCGGCGAAGCCGGCGGCATCACCCAGCATATCGGCGCCTACCAGGTCGAGAAGAACGGTCACAAGATCACCTTCATCGACACGCCCGGCCACGCCGCCTTCACGGCGATGCGTGCTCGTGGCGCCCAGGCGACCGACATTGCCATCCTGGTTGTCGCGGCCGACGACAGCGTCATGCCGCAGACCATCGAATCGATCAGCCATGCCAAGGCGGCCGGCGTTCCGATCATCGTGGCGATCAACAAGATCGACAAGCATGATGCCGATCCGCAGAAAGTGCGCTCCGAACTGCTGCGCCACGAGGTCTTCGTCGAATCCATGGGCGGTGAAGTTCTGGACGTCGAAGTGTCGGCGACCAAGGGCACCAATCTCGACAAGCTGCTCGAGGCGATCCTGCTGCAGGCCGAAATTCTCGACCTGAAGGCCAATCCGGATCGTACCGCCGAAGGCGTCGTCATCGAAGCCCAGCTCGACAAGGGCCGTGGTCCCGTCGCCACCGTGCTGGTGCAGACCGGCACGCTGATGCCAGGCGACATCCTTGTTGCCGGCAACGAATGGGGCCGGGTGCGCGCGCTGGTCAACGATCGTGGCACGCAGATCAAGGAAGCGCCGCCGGCGATGCCGGTGGAGGTGCTTGGCCTGCAGGGTACGCCGCAGGCCGGCGATCGCTTCGCCGTGGTCAACAACGAGGCCCGTGCCCGCGAGATCACCGAATATCGCCAGCGTCTGGCGCGCGAGAAGGCGGTTGCCAAGCATGCCGGCCAGCGCGGTTCGCTCGAGCAGATGATGTCGCAGTTGCAGACGAGCGGGCTGAAGGAATTCCCGCTGGTCATCAAGGGCGACGTGCAGGGCTCGATCGAGGCGATCAACGCGGCGCTGGACAAGCTCGGTACCGACGAAGTGCGTGCGCGCATCGTCCATGCCGGCGCCGGCGCCATCACCGAAAGCGACGTCTCTCTGGCGGAGACTTCCGGTGCCGCGATCATCGGCTTCAATGTCCGCGCCAACATCCAGGCGCGTGCCGCAGCTGTGGCAGCGGGCATCGAGATCCGCTACTACTCGATCATCTACAATCTCGTCGATGACGTGAAGGCGGCTTTGTCGGGCCTGCTGTCGCCGGAGCGTCGCGAGACCTTCATCGGCAATGCGCAGATCCTCGAAATCTTCGACATCACCAAGGTCGGCAAGATCGCCGGCTGCCGTGTCACCGAAGGCAAGGTCGAGCGTGGTGCGGGCGTGCGCCTGATCCGCGACAACGTCGTCATCCACGAAGGCACGCTGAAGACCCTGAAGCGCTTCAAGGACGAAGTTTCGGAAGTCCCAGGCGGTCAGGAATGCGGCATGGCCTTCCAGAACTACGAGGACATGCGCGTCGGAGACGTCATCGAGTGCTTCCGCGTCGAGATGGTGACCCGGACGCTCTGAGTTGGAGTGACTGTTTATACGGGCGGTGGTCGAAAGGCCGCCGCCCAAGGTCTATTGAGAATGGCCCATATGAGACATGCGGCGCGGTCCCATCCCGCGCTTCACGCTTTCAGGATTGAGAAAAATGCCCCGTCCAACAGCATCCAGCCCATCCCAGCGCATGCTGCGCGTTGCCGAACAGGTGCGCCATGCGCTGTCCGAAACCTTGCAGCGTGGTGAGATCATCGATCCGCTGATCGAGAACACCGTGGTGTCGGTCTCGGAAGTGCGCATGTCGCCCGACCTGAAGGTCGCCACTGCTTTCGTCTCGCCGCTCGGCGCCAAGGATACCGATGCGGTGGTCGAGGCTCTGAACAAGCACGCGAAATTCGTCCGTGGCCGTGTCTCCGGCGCGCTGCGGCAGATGAAGTTCATGCCGGAGTTCCGCTTCAAGCTCGACACCTCCTTCGATAATTTCGCCAGGATCAACGACCTGTTGAAGTCGCCCGAAGTAGCGCGCGATCTGGGTCCTGAAGACCAGGACAAAGACGACAACAAGGACACCGAATAGTGGCGCGTCGCGGCAAGAAAAAAGGCCGGCCGATCTCGGGCTGGCTGATCTTGGACAAGCCGGTCGGCATGGGCTCGACTGAAGCAGTCTCCAAGATCAAATGGCTGTTCCAGGCGGAAAAGGCCGGCCATGCCGGCACGCTCGATCCGCTGGCGTCCGGCATGCTGCCGATCGCGCTTGGCGAGGCCACCAAGACCGTGCCTTACGTGCAGGACGGTGCCAAGATCTATCGCTTCACTGTTGCCTGGGGGCAGGAGCGCTCCACCGATGACCTCGAGGGTCCGGTGACCAAGGAGTCCGACCTGCGTCCGTCAGAGGCCGAAGTGCTTGCCTTTTTGCCGAAATATACCGGCGTCATCATGCAGACGCCGCCGCAATTCTCGGCCATCAAGATCGCGGGTGAGCGCGCCTACGATCTGGCCCGCGATGGCGCGACAGTCGATATTCCACCACGCGAGGTCGAGATCGGCCGGCTCGATATTGTCGGGCACAACGCCGACCATACGGTTTTCGAGGTCGAATGCGGCAAGGGCACTTACGTGCGCTCGCTGGCCCGTGACATGGGCCGCGACCTCGGCTGCTTCGGCCATATTTCCGAATTGCGCCGGGTCGAGGTCGAGCCGTTCACGCCAGAGGATTTCGTCACCATCGCCGAGCTGGAAGCCGCTCGTTTCGGCGTGCGGGATGAAGACAGCTCGGAGGCGACGGATGTCGCCGACACGACAGAAGCCGCCGACACGACAGAAGTCGCTGACGCGGTGGAAGCGCCAATCGACTTCGACGCCATCGATGCGCTTCTGGTCGATACATCGGCTGCCCTCGACTGCCTGCCGCAAATCGCCATAAGCGATGATGCGGCGACCAAGATCCGCCTTGGCAATCCGGTCATCATTCGTGGCCGCGACGCACCGGTGGAAGCCGAGGAAGCCTGCGCCACGGCACGCGGCAAGCTGGTCGCCATCGGCGCGATCGAGCAAGGCATGTTCAAGCCCAAGCGGGTCTTTGCCGGCTGAGCGCACTCATCTAATGTCTGCGGGACATAGCGTTAGAGGGGCTCCATGGCAAAGGCTGAGGCGATCAAGAAGCGAGCGCCGGTGAAGACGCGGCGGCCGCCGGTCGGCGCATCGCCGGGCACGCTGATCGCCGACCCGTCGGCGCGGCGCAGCGAACTCAGGCTGACGCTGATCTCGCCAGAAAAATTCAAGACCATCGAAAATGCCAGCATCGACGACCTCAACACCCATTGCGACAAATGGCCGGTCATCTGGCTCGACTGCACCGGCCTCGCCAACATTCCGCTGATCGAGGAGATCGGCCGCATTTTCAGCCTGCATCCGCTGGCGCTGGAGGACGTCGTCAACACCGGCCAGCGGCCCAAGGTCGACTTCTTCGAGGACCATGCCTTTGTCGTCGTCAGGATGATCGACGATGTCACGTCGCACCGCTATGAGCAGATCGCCGTCTTCTTCGGTAGCAACTTCGTCGTCACCTTCCAGGAACGTGAAGGCGATCCCTTCAATCCCGTGCGCAAGCGCATCGAAAGTTCGGCGCCCAACCGGTTGCGCGCGCGCGGTGCCGACTACCTCGCCTATGCGCTGATCGACGCCGTCGTCGACAGTTATTTCCCGCCGATCGAGTCGGCCGGTGAGATGGTCGACAGCATCGAGGACGAGATGCTGCATTCGCCGCACAAGCATCAAATGCGGCAGCTGCATGAATTGCGGCGCGATGCCAATGTGCTGAAAGGGGTGCTGTGGCCGATGCGCGACGCGCTGGCGACGTTGATCCGCAATGACGTGCCCTATGTGAAGGCCGAAACCAAGATCTTCCTCAACGACACGCTCGACCATTCGCTCAGGCTGATCGAATTGGTCGAAACCCAGCGCGACATGCTGACCGGCCTGATCGAGATGCATCTGTCGCTGAGCCAGGCGCGCACCAACGACGTCATCAGCTATCTCACCATCGTCTCGGTCATCTTCATGCCGCTGACCTTCCTGGTCGGCATCTGGGGCATGAATTTCGATCCAGGGTCTTCGCCCTGGAACATGCCGGAACTGAAGGCCTATTACGGCTATCCCTTATCGCTTCTGTTCATGGCGCTTGTCGCGTTCGGGCTGATTGCCTTCTTCAAATGGAAGAAATGGCTCTGACAAGGATAGAACCGGCCATTTTGGCCTGAAAAGCCGGCTTGTGAATTGGGCTGGTGTTTTCCGGGGAATTGCACTATATGCGCCGCAGCATAGCGCTAAGACGCTTTGCCTGCACCGGCCCCTGCTGGACGACATCCCGGCTGAGGGCGACCCGTTTCCTCAAACAGATAAGGAAAAACACGATGTCGATTACTGCCGAGCGCAAACAGGAATTGATGGGTGAATTCGCAACCGCCAAGGGCGATACCGGGTCTCCGGAAGTCCAGGTGGCCATCCTTTCCGAGCGCATCAAGAACCTGACCGACCATTTCAAGGACCACAAGAAGGATAACCATTCCCGCCGTGGTCTGCTCGCTCTCGTCTCCCAGCGCCGCAGCCTGCTTGATTATCTCAAGCGCAAGGACGACGCGCGCTATCAGACGCTGATCGAGAAGCTCGGTCTGCGCCGTTGACGAATTGACCGGCGGGCTTTCTTCGGAGAGCCCGCCGGTCGCGCATTCTGCCAGTCGCATCGACTGGCCAGACCCGGTTTCGATCGTGCAGAGGGCACTCGAAACCGCCCATGGACGGTCATGGGGCAGGATTGCAGGACGCTCGTGCGCTCGCCCGCGCCGAAATTACCCGAGCCTCCCGTTGTCTTGCCCGTGGCTGCCCGAGAAAGGAAGCCAAGGGAAAGGGCATCCGCGCACCGTGAAACGGCGCGGCCCTTTCCTCATATTAAGGACAAGATATGTTCAATCACCACAAAGTGGAAATCGAATGGGGCGGTCGCCCGCTCATCCTCGAAACCGGCAAGATCGCCCGCCAGGCTGACGGCGCGGTGCTCGCCACCTACGGCGAGACCAAGGTTCTCGCCACCGTCGTTTCGATGAAGGAGCCGAAGCCCGGCCTCGATTTCTTCCCGCTGACCGTCAACTACCAGGAAAAGACCTACGCCGCCGGCAAGATCCCGGGTGGCTATTTCAAGCGTGAAGGCCGTCCGAGCGAGAAGGAAACGCTGGTTTCCCGCCTCATCGACCGCCCGATCCGCCCGCTCTTCGCCGCAGGCTACAAGAACGACACCCAGATCGTCGTCACCGTCGTCCAGCACGATCTCGAGAACGATCCCGACATCCTGTCGATCGTTGCCACATCGGCTGCTCTGACGCTCTCGGGCGTGCCCTTCATGGGCCCGATCGGCGGCGCCCGCGTCGGCTACATCAACGGCGAGTACGTGCTCAACCCGCATGTCGATGAGATGCAGGAATCGAAGCTCGACCTGATCGTCGCCGGCACCACCGACGCCGTGCTGATGGTTGAATCCGAAGCCAAGGAACTCGGCGAAGAGCTGATGCTCGGCGCCGTCATGTTCGGCCACAAGGGCTTCCAGCCGGTCATCGACGCCATCATCAAGCTGGCCGAAGTTGCCGCCAAGGAGCCGCGCGACTTCACCGCGCCGGACTATTCCGCCCTTGAAGCCGAGATGCTGAAGATCGTCGGCGACGAGCTCAGCACTGCCTACAAGAACGTCGACAAGCAGAAGCGCTACGCCGCCGTCGACGCTGTCAAGGCGAAGGTCAAGACCGCATTTGCCCCGGCTGAAGGCGAAGACGCCAAGTACACCTCCGAGCAGATCGGTGCCGTGTTCAAGGAACTCCAGGCCAAGGTCGTGCGCTGGAACATCCTCGACACCGGCTCGCGCATCGATGGTCGCGACCTGAGCACGGTCCGCAAGATCGTCTCGGAAGTCGGCGTCCTGCCGCGCACCCATGGTTCGGCGCTGTTTACCCGCGGCGAGACCCAGGCGCTGGTCGTTGCCACGCTCGGCACCGGCGAGGACGAGCAGTATGTCGATTCGCTGACCGGCATGTACAAGGAGAAGTTCCTCCTTCACTACAACTTCCCTCCCTACTCCGTCGGTGAGACCGGCCGCATGGGTTCGCCGGGCCGCCGCGAAATCGGCCATGGCAAGCTCGCCTGGCGCGCCATCCGCCCGATGCTGCCGAGCGCTGACCAGTTCCCCTATACGCTGCGCGTCGTCTCGGAGATCACCGAGTCCAACGGCTCGTCGTCGATGGCCACCGTCTGCGGCACCTCGCTGGCGCTGATGGATGCCGGCGTGCCGCTGGCCAAGCCCGTCGCCGGTATCGCAATGGGCCTGATCAAGGAAGGCGAGCGCTTCGCGGTTCTGTCCGACATCCTGGGTGACGAAGATCACCTCGGCGATATGGACTTCAAGGTCGCCGGCACCGCCAACGGCATCACCTCGCTGCAGATGGATATCAAGATCGAGGGCATCACCGAGGAGATCATGAAGATCGCGCTGGACCAGGCCAAGGATGGCCGCCAGCATATCCTCGGCGAGATGGCGCATGCTCTGACCGGCGCGCGTGCGGAACTCGGTGAGTTCGCGCCGCGCATTGAAGTGATGCACATTCCGACCGACAAGATCCGCGACGTTATCGGATCGGGCGGCAAGGTCATCCGTGAGATCGTCGAGAAGACCGGCGCCAAGATCAACATCGAGGACGACGGCACGGTCAAGATCGCTTCGTCCAACGCCAAGGAGATCGAGGCGGCGAAGAAGTGGATCCACACCATCGTCGCCGAGCCGGAAGTCGGCGAAATCTACGAAGGCACGGTCGTCAAGACCGCCGACTTCGGCGCTTTCGTCAACTTCTTCGGTCCGCGTGACGGCCTCGTCCACATCTCGCAGCTTGCCAACGACCGGGTCGCCAAGACCTCGGACGTGGTCAAGGAAGGCGACAAGGTCTGGGTCAAGCTGATGGGCTTCGACGAGCGCGGCAAGGTCCGCCTGTCGATGAAGGTCGTCGACCAGGCCACCGGCAAGGAACTCGCCCGCGACAAGAAGACCGAAGGCGAAGAAAACGCCGCCTGATCGCCCTGAACACACAATCGAAGCGGGCGCGCCGATAGGTCGCGCCCGTTTTCATTTGAAGGGGGCATGGGAATGTCTGCTGAGGCGTTGAAGACGCTTTTTCATCCGTTCGAGGCCGAGGCTGTCGCCTTGCCGCAGAAGGGTGAGCGCGTTCTCTTTCTCGGCGCCGAACCGGGTTTTCGGTTGCCCGAAGGTTTCCAGGCCGCGCTTCATCTCGTGCAAGGCTTCCGGCCGCATTTTCGCGCGCTGCAGACCTCCGGCGTCATCGTCACCGCACAAGCGGAAGGCGACGGTTTTGATATGGCACTCGTGCTAGCCGGAAGGCATCGCGGGCTGAACGAAGTGCGCATTGCGCAGGCACTTGAGCGCGTGGCGCCAGGCGGCCTGGTCGTCGTTGCCGGCGGCAAGGACGATGGCATTGCCAGCCTGCGCAAGCGCGTTGACGAGCTTGTGCCGCTTGAAGGTCATCTGCCGAAATATCACGGCATCGCCTTTTGGTTTCGCCGTCCCGCCGATCTGGCCGCCGCGGAAGAATTGCATGCCGCCAATCCCGCCTTGCTGGTCGAAGGCCGGTTCCATACCGCGCCCGGCATGTTTTCCTTCGACCGGATCGATACCGGCTCGAGATTGCTGGTCGAGAACCTGCCCAATGATCTGCGTGGCAGCGTTGCCGATTTCTGCGCCGGCTGGGGCTATGTGGCCGCCGAGATCGCCGCCCGTTCACCCGGCATTTTGGCGCTCGACCTCCATGAGGCCGATTTCGCTTCGCTCGAAGCCGCGAAGCTCAATCTGGCAGGGGTTAGCCAGTCGATCGCCAGGAATTTCTTCTGGACCGATCTGCTGAAGGAACCGGTCGAGAAGCGCTACGACGCGATCGCCATGAACCCGCCGTTTCACCGCAGCCGTGCGGCCGAGCCCGAGATCGGGGCCGGGATGATACGCGCGGCGGCCAAGGCCCTGAAACCCGGCGGGCGGCTGTTCATGGTCGCCAACCGCCAGCTTCCTTATGAGCCGATCCTGTCGGCAGCCTTTTCGAGCCATGCCGAACTCGCTCGCGACGGCATGTTCAAGATATTGTCGGCGCGCCGCTAAAGCGCCGCGACGATTTCAATTTGCTGAAGAGGACACCGGCTATCGCAGAAATTGCGACAGCTGGAATGGCGACTATGGCCAGCACGCCAGTCAAGTCGATGTAGTGCTCCCACGCGCTAGGTGGAGGGGGAGGCGAAATGAGCGCCAGTCCTCCCCACAAAACGACATTCAGCAAAGCACAGCCGACGAAGCCGATCGCTCATACCCATTTGGCGTGAAGTCGAAACGAACAAAGCGAAATGAAAATGCCCAGAAAAAGCAAACCTGGACCATGACTTGCGGCGAACACGATCCAAAGATCGGATGCGGCGAGGGTCCCATTCCAAGGCCGAACCAGCGCAAGCAGCAGAAGTGCACTTGGCACGGACACCATCAGTATGCCGAGACAGCCCTGGAGAAGAGGATATCGTTTCAATCGAGATGCACTCCTGCAACGGCTGGAATCATGACATCGCTGATCGAGGCCCGCGAAGGACGTCTGCGGCGCCAGATTTTCCGCCTGGCGTCAATGCAGATTGGCTACGCGCCGGACTTCGTCGGTGACATGCGCGTCGCCAACCCTGAACTTGAGTGGTGCCGGCCGGCCGAACAGGTAGCCTTGCACTACCTCGCAGCCAGCCGCCCTGAGCAGCGTCGCCTGGCTTTCGGTCTCGACGCCTTCGGCAATGATGCTGACGCCGAGCGCCCGCGAAAGCCCGACGATGGTCGAGACGACCGCGCCGGAGCTGGAATCGGTATCGAGGCGGCTGACGAAGGACCGGTCGATCTTCAGCTTGCCGAACGAGAAGTCGATCAGGTAGCTCAAATTAGAATAGCCGGTGCCGAAATCGTCGACTGCGACCGAGATGCCCATGTCCGCAAGCTGCTTCAGGATGGCGGCGGCGCGGTCGCGATCCTGCATCATCGCCGTCTCTGTCACTTCCAGCTCTAGCCGCGACGGCTTGATGCCGGTGCTCGTCATGGTGTCGCGCACGATACCGACGAAGTCCTTGGTCATGAACTGCACGGGCGAGATGTTGACGGCGACGAAACAGTCGTCGGGCAGATGCCGGGCGTCGCTGCAGGCCTTGCGCAGCACCCATTCGCCGATCGGGCCGATCATGCCGGTTTCCTCGGCGATCGGGATGAACTCCATCGGCGGGATCATGCCGCGTTCGGGATGCCGCCAGCGAATCAACGCTTCGTAGCCGACGATGCGGCCGGTCGGGAGATCGAGCTGCGGCTGATAGTGAAGATCGAAGTCACCGCGCTCGAAAGCTGTATTCAGTTCGGATTCGATCCATTGGCGATGATCGGCGACCCTACCCATTTCGGCATGGAAGACAGACCAGTTGCCGATGCCGCTGGCGCGCGCATTCTGCAACGCCAGATTGGAGCGGCGCAGGATGAGGACGGGATCGACGCCGTCCTTTGGCATCGCTACGATGCCCACCGACAGGCTGACCGATTGCATGTGGGTGGTGAGCTCATAGGGCTCCATCATCTCGTCGATGAGCCTCTCGACGGTGCTTTCCAATGACCCTGAAACCTGGTTGTCAGGGAGCAGTATCGCGAATTCGCCGGCGCCGATGCGTCCGATCAGCGCGCGCTGCGGCATGCACGTCTTCAAGCGCTTGGTGAAGGCGCGGATCAACTCGTCGCCCTGGCTGTAGCCGATGGCGTCGTTGATCTGCTTGAACCGGTCGATATCGATATCGATGAGGAACATCGGCTCGCCGGTCCGGCTTGTCGCGCATGCCGCCTCGGCAATCTTGCCGACCATTGCCGGGCGCGCCAAAAGGCCGGTCAGCTTGTCGAAATGGGTTTCCTTGAAGACGAAATCCACCGATTCATCGACGCCGGCGAAGAAGGACATCGCGGCTACCGACGCCGCCAGTGCGCAAAGGGCGGCCAACATCGCGACCATCATGTCCGCCGAGATGCCGGCAAAGCCATCGCCGAGACCGAGCTTCAGGCCCCAGAGTCCGAGGACGAAACTGCCGAGACCCGAGCTTGCTATGGTAAGCAGTCGGAACACCGGTGTTCGCTTCGGGTTGCTGGCGGCGGACATTGAAAGATCCCCAGAGTACGAGGCTTTCTAGCGGATATCTCCTTAAAATGAGTTTCCGCGAATGCGTCCAATTTTATTGGACCGAAAGTATTTCTTGAGAGGGTTAAAGCGCGTCGCGTTGAAACGGATTCCGTCGGCGCATTTTAAGCTTTTGTTTTATTAATGTCGTTGTCCCAAGACCGCTGCGCACTCTTGGGCGACATGCATTAGTCTCGTCCGCCGTCGGTCTGCTTCAATTCGTCGAGCGTCGGCATGGAAACGATGTGATAGCCGGAATCGACATAGTGGATTTCGCCGGTAACGCCGGAAGACAGATCCGACAACAGATAAAGCGCGGAGCCGCCGACTTCGTCGATGGTCACCGTGCGGCGCAGCGGTGAGTTGCGCTGTTGGTAGGAGAACATGTGGCGGGCGTCGGAAATCCCGGCGCCGGCAAGCGTGCGCACCGGTCCAGCCGATATGCCGTTCACCCTGATGGCGCGCGGACCGTAGTCGTTGGCGAGGTAGCGCACGCTGGCCTCCAGCCCTGCCTTGGCGACGCCCATGACATTGTAGTTCGGCATGACGCGGACCGATCCCGCATAGGTCAGCGTGATCATCGATCCGCCGTTCTGCATTAGTGCGGCGGCATGGCGGGCGACCTCGGTGAAGGAGTAGCAGGAGATCACCATGGTGCGGACGAAATTGTCCCGGCTGGTGTCGGCGTAAAGGCCTTTCAGCTCGTTCTTGTCGGAAAAGCCGATGGCGTGGACGACGAAATCCAGCCCGCCCCATTCCTTGCCCAGGGTCTCGAACGTGGCGGCGACCGAAGCGCTGTCCTCGACGTCGCACGGCACCACCAGCGAGGCACCGAGCTTGTCGGCCAGCGGCTTGACCCGGCGCCCGAAGGCATCGCCCTGATAGGTGAACGCAAGCTCCGCCCCATGTTCGGACAATTTCCGGGCAATGCCCCAGGCGATCGAATGATCGTTGGCGACACCCATGACAAGCCCGCGCTTGCCCTTCATCAATCCGTCCATGGCCGGCAATCCTTATTAAAAAACAACGCTGGCCTTATGCGGAATAGCGCTGGAAAACGAGCGTCGCGTTGGTGCCGCCGAAGCCGAACGAATTAGACAAAACAGTGTCGATCCTGGCGTTGTCGATGCGCTTTCGCACGATCGGCATGCCCTCGAATTCGGGGTCTAGGGTCTCGATATGGGCGCTTTCGCCGATGAAACCGCCCTGCATCATCAGGATCGAGTAGATGGATTCCTGCACGCCGGCCCCGCCCAGAGAATGGCCGGTCAGCGATTTTGTCGAGGTGATGTAGGGCATCTTTTCGCCGAACACCTCGCGGATCGCGCCCATTTCCTTGGAATCGCCCACTGGCGTCGATGTGCCATGGGTGTTGATGTAGTCGACCGGCGTGGAAACGGTGGCCAGTGCCTGGCGCATGCAGCGGACCGCGCCCTCGCCTGAAGGGGCAACCATGTCGTAGCCGTCCGAGGTCGCGCCGTAGCCGACGATCTCGGCGTAGATCTTGGCGCCGCGCGCCTTGGCATGCTCGAGCTCTTCCAGCACCAGCACGCCCGCGCCGCCGGCGATGACGAAGCCGTCGCGATTGGCGTCATACGCGCGCGAAGCAGTCGATGCCTTGTCATTAAATTTCGACGACATGGCGCCCATGGCGTCGAACAGGTCCGACATCGTCCAGTCGAGATCCTCGTGGCCGCCGGCAAAGACCATGTCCTGCTTGCCCCACTGGATCAGTTCGTAGCCATTGCCGATGCAATGCGCCGAGGTCGAACAGGCCGAAGAGATCGAATAGTTGACGCCGTGGATCTTGAACCAGGTGGCAAGCGTTGCCGATGCGGTCGACGACATCGCCTTCGGCACCGCGAACGGACCGATACGCTTGGGACTGCCGTTCTTCAGAGTGGTCTCGGCCGCCTCGAAGATGGTGCGGGTGGATGGTCCGCCCGATCCCATGACGATGCCGGTACGCTCATTGGTGATGTCGCTCTCTTCGAGGCCCGCATCCGCGATCGCCTGATCCATGGAAACGTGGTTCCAGGCCGCACCTTGGCTTAGGAAGCGCATCGCCCGGCGATCGATCATGGCCGATGGATCGAGTGTCGGCGCGCCCCAGACCTGGCAACGGAAGCCATGCTCGGCGAACGAATCGGAGAAGCTGATGCCGGATCTGGCGTCATACAGCGAGGCTTGCACCTCGTTGGCATTGTTGCCGATCGACGACACGATGCCGAGGCCTGTGACTACGACACGTCTCATTCGCAACTCCTTCCAGGGATGCTGGCCAGGGGGGGCGGCCAGGGCTGCGGTCAAACGACCGCCGACTGCTTGGACAGACCGACCTTCAGATCCGTTGCCGCGTATATGGGCTCGCCATCCGCCTTTAGCCAGCCATCGGCGATGCCGAGCACCAGCCGGCCTCGCATCACGCGCTTGAAGTCGATGCCATACTCGACCTTCTTCACCGAGGGCGTGACCATGCCCTTGAATTTCACTTCACCGGTCGACAGCGCCATTCCTTTGCCGGGTTCTCCGAGCCAGCCAAGATAGAAGCCCGTCAATTGCCACATGGCATCGAGGCCGAGGCACCCCGGCATGATCGGATTGCCGATGAAATGGCAGGCAAAGAACCACAGGTCCGGCTTGATGTCGAATTCCGCGCGGATGAAACCCTTCTCGAAGGCGCCGCCCGTCTCGCTGATCTCGGTGATACGATCGAACATCAGCATGGGAGGATAGGGAAGCTGGGCATTGCCCGGTCCGAACAACTCGCCGCGGGCGCAGGCCAGCAATTCGTCATACTCGTAGCTGGATTTACCCGTCATCAACCTCATCCCCATACCGTTTCGGGCTATCGGGTGCCCTTGTCGTTGGCTTCCTAACACAATCTGTTTCAGGCCGGAAACCGGCGTTTGCGCTTAACCTGCTCGTCTGCCTGGGTCAATGCGCGCTATTGATCGCATTCGGACGACAGAATATATCTCCTGAAAGGTCCGGTATCGGCAGAAGTTCATTATTTTGCCATTCTGGACGTGTCTTGGGGCGGAACTGTGGGGTTCGACGAGAAGATGGACCTGGACGGCCGGAAGGAAAATGTCGCTGTGGACAAGCGGGTCCGTGAAGCCGGCCTGAGGCCGACGCGTCAGCGCATTGCGCTGGCCGACCTGCTTTTCGCCAAGGGCGACCGTCATCTGTCGGCCGAGGAACTGCACGAGGAGGCCGTCGCCGCCGGCGTGCCAGTATCGCTGGCCACCGTCTACAATGCCCTTCACCAGTTCACCCAGGCGGGACTGTTGCGCATCCTCGCCGTCGAGGGCGCGAAGACCTATTTCGACACCAACACCTCCGACCATCACCATTTCTACATCGAAGGCGAGAACCGCATATTCGACATAGACAGCGGTCCGGTGACCGTTGCCAACCTGCCGGAGCCGCCGGAGGGCATGGAGATCGCCAATGTCGACATCGTGGTGAGGCTGCGCCCCAAGCGCCGCGAATGACCGGCGAGGGATTGAAGCCGCTTGATCTGACGATACGGCTCGAATGGGCAATCGTTACGGTGGGCGCCGTCGTGTTTTATGCGTCGACCGGCGTTTCCTGGTGGCTCTTCGGGTTGCTTATCCTGGCGCCGGATCTGTCGATGTTCGGCTATCTGGCGGGACCGCGCGTCGGTGCCCTTGCCTACAACGCGTTGCATATTCTGATCGTGCCCGTGCTGCTGCTGCTCGCCGGGCACATGGGGGGCAATGCGGCCGCGATGGCGGTTGCGCTGATCTGGATCGCCCACATCGCCATCGACCGTGCGCTGGGTTACGGCCTGAAGCTGCCAACCGGCTTTCAGGACACCCATCTCGGCCGCATCGGGCGCCAAACGACTACCGTCTGATACAGGCGGCCATACCGCTCGTTGCTCCGTCAGATACCGCCGCTCGACACCGGCATCGCGGAAACCGTCTGTAGCATTCGTTCCGTCGTGTCGAACAGTTCTTGTGCGAGACCAAAAAGCCGGGGATAGGGCGAGAACACCAAAACCGGGTTCAAGGCGCGGACCATCACGCCGGTTGCTTGTTCGCTGACCACGAACTTCAACGGCGCTTCTGGCACGGCGCTGGGATCGGTCAGCAACAGGCGTGCCATGTATCGGGGATGGAACCAAAGCAGTTGACGAAGCCGAATGGTGATGATCCCGCCTTTCTGGAGCAGGGCCTGCGGATCGATCTCATGGATGATCCACAGCTCGGCAGCAGCGATGGCGTCGCGAAGCCAGAGCGCGAAGCCAGAGCGCGAAGCGCCTCTTGTCGTTGCCGTGATTGCCGGGCCTATATCGGATACCGCGTCCTTCTGACTCTCTCGGTGAGGTGGTCAGTCCTTGACCCGTTCGCCGGGATAGGCACCCCAGACAACCGACTGGGCAAGCCAGCCGGTGTGACCATCCAACGTCATTTCGCACCACTGGCCGTCACAGGATTTGATCGTGCCCATGACACCAGGCTCGACCATCGCGATCACCCTTGCGTCCTTGTCGGGGCTGTTGAGAAGATTGATCTGGGCGCCCTTGCCGCGCTGCCACGGTGCGACGATTGCCGTGCGCCGGCCGGAAAGCAGCGACTGGTTGATCCAGCCCTCCGAACCATCGGCATCGCGCACGCGCCGCCATGTGTCGAATTCCTGGATGATCTCCATCGGCAGGCCGGCCTTCATATACATCCAGTCGACCGAGTAGTTGGCGCCGGGGCCGACGCGCGAGTTAACGCGGCCGGATTTCAGGCTGACGAATCGCGGCAGCGGCAAACCGCTCGGCCCGAGCGTGACGACGCTCTGGGCAGGTGCTGCGGCACTCTGCGCCGCGGCAAGCGGAGAATAAAGCAAAGCGCCGAGAAGTGCTCCGCTGAGGGTCAGGCGAAACGACGCGAAACCAGACACTTTCATTCCTTTCGGCGCTTGCCTGGCGGCATCGGCGCCCCTTTTTCTTTGTCTTCGGCGGCACCGCTTGTTACATGGGTTAATCGGCACCGCGACCGGCTTTCAGTTTCGCCGGTCTTGGTTAAAGAGGTCTCAACGAGATCGGGGTACGAGGAAACAATGGTAGGCAAAAAGAAGCCTCTCGTCGTCATCACGCGAAAGCTGCCCGACCCGGTCGAGACCCGCATGCGCGAACTGTTCGACGCCCGGCTGAATGTCGAGGACAGGCCGATGACGCAGCCGGAACTGGTTGCGGCGGTCAAGGAGGCCGACGTGCTGGTGCCGACGGTGACCGATCACATCGATGCGGCACTGATCGCCCAGGCCGGCGACAACCTCAAGCTGATCGCCAATTTCGGCAATGGCGTCGACAAGATCGATGTCGAGGCCGCGGCCAAGAGGGGCATCACCGTCACCAACACGCCCAATGTGCTGACCGAGGACACCGCCGACATGACCATGGCGCTGATGCTGGCGGTGCCGCGGCGGCTGGCGGAAGGGGCCAACGTGCTCACCGGCGACAAGAAATGGGCCGGCTGGTCGCCGACCTGGATGCTTGGCCGGCGCATCTGGGGCAAACGGCTGGGTATTGTCGGCATGGGGCGCATCGGCACCGCCGTCGCCAGGCGGGCCAAGGCCTTCGGTCTGTCGATCCATTACCACAACCGCCATCGCGTGCTGCCGGCCGTCGAAGACGGGCTGGAGGCGACCTATTGGGAAAGCCTCGATCAGATGCTGGCCCGCATGGACATCATTTCGGTCAATTGCCCATCGACGCCGGCAACCTTCCATCTGCTTTCGGCGCGGCGGCTGGCGTTGCTGCAGCCCACGGCCTATATCGTCAACACCGCGCGCGGCGACATCATCGACGAGGAAGCACTGGTCAAGCTGATCCAGGACGGCAAGATTGCCGGCGCCGGCCTTGATGTCTACGAGCACGAGCCGGCGCTGAACGGCAAGCTGCTGAAGCTCGCCGCCAAGCACAAGGTCGTGCTTCTGCCGCATATGGGCTCGGCGACGCTCGAGGGCCGCATCGACATGGGCGAAAAGGTCATCATCAACATCCGCGCCTTCGTCGATGGCCACCGCCCACCGGACCGCGTGCTGCCGCTGCGGACGTAATGCTGTTTGCGCGCACGATCCTGAGCGTAAGATAAGGGTTACTCAACAGCCTTGCGCATGGTGATCGAGGTCGGCCTGTCGTAGCCCTCATGCGCCGTCCGCTCGGTTTCGTGAAAGCCGAGGCGGCTAAAGGCTGCATGGTTTGCGGTCAGCTCGATCCGCGTCTGAAGCTCGATTGCCACCTTGCCGCGGCTGCGGGCAAGATCTTCGACCGCCTGCATCAACCGCCGGCCAATGCCTTGTCCCTGGCAATCCGGCGCGATGGCGAGCTTGCCGACATAGAGTTCCGCCACCCTTTCAAGAGCAAAGACACAGCCGACGATCCTGTCGCCGTTGAGCGCCACGAAGCCGGTCTCCTGCCGCGCCTTGTCCCGCAGAGTGTCGGCGGTCAGCAGGTTGGCCGAGGAGGGCGGGTCGATGACGCCGTCCATCGAGGCGAAGGCATGCATGATCAGTGCGAGCACATCGTTCCAACGGTCGAAATCGGCCGGGATCTGCGTGATGGAGACAGCTTCGGCCTGCTCCACGGGTCAGTTTCTCTTGTAGCGGATCGTGTCGAAGCGCGCCGCCAGCGCGTCATAGAGCAGCAGCCTGCCGACCAGCGGCTCGCCGACGCCGGTGATCAGCTTGATCGCCTCCATTGCCTGCAGCGTGCCGACGACACCGGTCAGCGCGCCAAGCACGCCGGCTTCGGCACAGGACGGCACCAGGCCAGGCGGTGGCGCCTCGGGAAACAGATCGCGGTAGCCCGGGTTGGGGCTGCCGTCCTTGCCGTCCTCGAATGGCTTCAACACCGTGACGGAGCCATCGAAGCGTCCGACGGCGGCATGCACCAGCGGTTTCCCAGCGTTCGCGCAGGCATCGGCCACCACATAGCGGGTTTCGAAATTGTCGGAACCGTCGACGACGATGTCATAACCGGCGACGAGGGCAGCGGCGTTATCCGCGGTCAGCCGGAACGTGTGCGTTTCGACAATGGTGTTGGGATTGATGCGGGCGATCGCCGCTTCGGCGCTCTGGGTTTTCAGCATGCCGACGGTATCGGTGCCGTGAATGACCTGACGCTGCAGGTTGGACAGCGAAACGGTGTCGTCATCGACCACGCCGAGCGTGCCGACGCCGGCGGCGGCAAGATATTCCAGCACCGGCGCGCCCAGGCCGCCGGCGCCGATGAGCAGCACCCGCGCCTGCTTCAGTCTCTGCTGGCCGGCGCCGCCAATCTCGGGCAGCACGATGTGGCGGGCATAGCGTTCGATCTCGTCGGCGGTCAGGGCGGCAGGGGTCATTGCCGGATCATATAGTGCCGGAAAAACCTTGTCAGGGGCCTTCGGTTGGCCCAACCGTACCGTGGTCGACGGTCAGGAATTGCGCACGCCCCGTGAGACTGGAAAACAGCGCCGCGTCGGTTCCTGTCATGAACACCTGGCAGTTCAATTCTTCCAGGATCGAAAACAGCGCCGCGCGGCGCCCGCCATCGAGATGCGCGGCGATCTCGTCGAGCAGCAGGATCGGCGTCATGCCCGACATTTCGCCGGTCAGCCGGGCATGCGACAGCACGATGCCGACCAGCAGCGCCTTCTGTTCGCCTGTCGAACAGAGTTCGGCCGGCATCGCCTTGGGACGGTGCCGAACCACCAGGTCCGAACGATGTGGTCCTTCGAGCGTGCGCCCGGCGGCACGGTCGCGGTCGCGGCCGTCGGCAAGCGTCCGGCGGAAGCGCTCCTCGACATCGACTGCCGGCGCGGCGGCAATTTCGGCTTCCAGGTCGCCCGAAAGGCCGATATCGGCCTGCGGGAACGGCCCCGTATCGGGCAGCCTGTCGATCATGGCGGCAAGCAGACGCACCATCTCGGCCCGCGCCGCGGCGATCGCCACACCGGTTTCGGCCATCTGCGTCTCGATCGCGTCGAACCAGCGGTCGTCCCGGGATCCTTCGGTAAGCAATCGATTACGACCGCGCATCGCCTTCTCGTAGTCGATCGCACGCTGCCCGTGTCCTGGGTCGATCGCCAGCACCAGCCGGTCGAGAAAGCGCCGGCGATCCGCGGCCGGTCCGGTGAACAACGCATCCATCGCCGGCGTCAGCCACACCACGCGCAGCCATTCCAGCATGTCCTCGGCCGAACGCGCCGGAGCTCCGTTGATGCGCACTCGCCTGCCGCCTTCGCCGGGGTTGTCGCCGCCGGAAATGCCTGTTCCAATCTCGACCTGGCCATCAGGCCCGTCGAGCCGGGCATGCAGGGCAAAGCCGCCGTCGCCACCCTCGCGCGCGACATCAGCGTAAGGGGCGCGGCGCAAGCCACGGCCCGGTGTCAAAAAGGAGATCGCTTCGAGGAGATTGGTCTTGCCGGCACCGTTGTCGCCGGAAAAAACCACAGCACCCGGCGCCAGATCGATCGTCAGCGCCGCGTAGTTGCGAAAATTAGTAAGCGTAAGCTTACTTATGTGGGTCTGTGCCGGCAACCGCTATCCGCCTGTCGAGCGATTCCTCGTTTCAAGGAAACGCCAAGCCGCTCTATCTCTTTGTTTTGACGCAATTCCGGACGGAAAACCGTTTCACACTTTTCCTGGAATTGCTCTGGAAGTAGCCGTAACCATCGTTCTCAGGGCCGGTCCCGGCCGCAGAGCCGGATCGATGACTCGACCCCGGCTACACCCGCATCGGCATCAGCACATAGAGTGCGGTTTCGTCGGCCATATCGTGGATCAGCGTCGGCGAACCGGCATCGGCCAGCATGAACTTGGCCTCCGTGCCGGTCAGTTGCGCGGCAACGTCTAGCAGATACTTGGCGTTGAAGCCGATTTCGATCGGATCGGACGAATAGTCGGCGGCCAGTTCCTCGGTGGCGCTGCCCGAATCCGGATTGTTGACCGCAAGCGTCACCTGGCCCTCGCTGATCGAAAGCTTCACCGCGCGGCCGCGCTCGGAGGAGATGGTCGAGACGCGATCGACAGCGGCAGCAAAACTCTGGCGGTCGATGATCAGCTTCTTGTCGTTGCCGGTCGGAATGACCCGCTGATAGTCGGGGAAGGTGCCGTCGATCAGCTTCGAGGTCAAAATCACGCTGCCGATGGTGAAGCGGATCTTGGTGTCCGACAGTTCGGTGGTGACCGCGACATCCGGATCGTCGACCAGCTTCTGCAGCTCGCTCACCGTTTTGCGTGGAATGATGATGCCCGGCATACCCTCGGAACCCGCCGGTGCGTCGATCTCGGCGCGCGCCAGGCGGTGGCCGTCGGTCGCCACCGAGCGCAGCTTCAGCTTGCCGCCGACCTCATGCGTGTGCAGGTAGATGCCGTTCAGATAATAGCGTGTCTCTTCGGTGGAGATGGCGAACTGGGTCTTCTCGATCAGGCCTTTCAAGGCAACCGAGTCGAGACGAAAGATATGCGAGAACGATCCGGCCGAAAGCTCGGGGAAGTCGGATTGTGGCAGGCATTGGAGGCGGAAGCTTGAGCGGCCTGACGTCACCGTCATGGCGTTGCCGTCCTCGTCCGTCTTCAGCATCACCTCGGCGCCATCGGCGAGCTTGCGCACGATGTCGTAGAGCAGATGTGCCGGAACCGTCGTCGCCCCGCCGCGCTCCACCTTGGCGGGCGTCGCTTCCGTCACCTCGAGGTCGAGATCGGTCGCCTTCATTTCAAGGCTGGCGCCCTCGGCGCTGAGCAGCACGTTGGACAGGATCGGTATGGTGTTGCGCCGCTCGACCACACGGTGGACGTGGTTGAGCGACTTCAGAAGATTTGACCGTTCCAGGATAACACGCATGACGAAACAGGCTCGCTTGAATGAATGACGGGTCACCAATGAGCGGCGTCCCGTGAAAGGTCTGAACAGGCTCAGAATCTAAGTAAACTGACAGGAAAAAACCGGCGAACGCAAGCCCGCGCCACCGGTTAGGGTCGGCTGCGCGGGCTTTCTGGGGATAAAGGGCACGTAGCCCGCGAGCCGGTGTTGTAAAACCGAAATTCGGGTCGCTTCCAGGTGGCGCCGCGAGCCCATTCCGGGCACCGGCCCGCCCTGGCAAGCCATTGAATTCCGGTGTTGTTCCGGTTCGGGCTCGCCCGAACCGGTCAGGCCTGGTCGTTGATCAACCGCCTCAAGAGCTCGAGTTCCTGCGCCAGGGTGTTGTCGTTGCCGGAAAGGTCCTCGATCTTGCGCACGGCGTGCAGCACCGTGGTGTGATCGCGGCCGCCGAAACGCCGTCCGATTTCGGGCAACGAGCGCGGCGTCATCACCTTCGACAGGTACATGGCCACCTGCCGCGGCTTGACGATGGTGCGCGTGCGCCGGTTGGACAGCAATTCGGTCTTCGACACATTGTAGTGGCGCGCGACGATGCGCTGGATGTCCTCGATACGGACCCGCTTCGGTTCGCCGGTGCGATAGATGTGGCCGAGTATCTCGTCGATCCGATCGATGGTGATCTGCGGCTCGAAGGATTGACGGAACAGCAGCTGGTTGAATGCGCCTTCCAGTTCGCGTCCGCTGCCGGTCACGGTGCGGGCAACGTGATTGAGGATCTCTTCCGAAATGTTCAGCGACGCATCATCGACCCTGGCGGTGGTAAGGCGCAATTTGAGCATGCCAAGGCGCATGGCGAAATCGGGCGCCGACATTTCAAGCGCGACACCGCCATTGAGGCGCGAACGGACCCGCGGTTCGAGCGACTCCAGTTCCGACGGCGGCCGGTCGGCGGCAACGACGACCTGCTTGGCGCTGTCGAGCAACATGTTGATCAGGTGGCAGAATTCATGCTGGATCGACTTGCCCTGCAGGAACTGCATGTCGTCGATGATGAGCAGGTCGATGTCGCGCAGCTGTTCCTTGAGCGTCAGCGCGTTGTTGTCACGGATCGCGGTGGCAAAACGCCACATGAAATACTCGGCCGTGAGATAGACGACGCGCGACTTGGGATTCTGCTTGAGCGATTCCGCGGCGATGGCCTGCAGCAAATGTGTCTTGCCGAGCCCGACGGTCGCGTGAAGGAAAAGTGGGTTGAAGCGCACCGCGCTCGACTGCGATTCCGCCACTGCCTTGGCGGCGGCGAAGGCCACCCGGTTCGACGGTCCCTCGATGAAGGAGCCGAATGTATAGCGAGGATCTAGCGGTGACCCCAGCACATTGTGCCGGAATTCGCTCTCGACCGGTGTGCCCGGACGCGGAACCGGTGCACGCTCTGTCCGGCCGGGGCTGACCGTGCCGGCGGCAAGCGCCGTCAGCGTCTGCCGCGTCATCTTGCGTGCCGGCACCGCCTCCGGCTCGGCCTGGCTGCGTCCCTGACGGGTCGCCGTGCGCACGACGATGTCGATCTTGAGGAGATCGGGATCCTCCTGCTTCCACAGCTCGGAGATGAGGTCGAGATAGTGGCCGTTGATCCATGAGCGCAGGAAGGCGGTGGGCACCGAGATGCGGACAATGCCCTTGGAAGCTTCCGCGACCTTCATGCGGCCGAACCAGCTCGAATAGACTTCGGCTCCCAGGCGCGCCTTCAACTGGGTCTTGACCCGGTCGAATTTTTGTTCCGCGTCGCTGGACACCGCCATGCCGTTTGCTCCGATCAAAGTTCCAGGAAATGGGAGGTCGCTCGCAAGCTCCCTTTCGATGCCGCTCTGCATGATCTTTTCCTTGTCCTTCCGTACCTGTTTTCCACCGGGGATGCGCCTCCTGCATCCGGTTCCGGCGACTGCGTCTTTGCTACGATGTCCGCTGCGGCCGCCGGCAGATGAACGTCGCCCATTATCCGGGGGAACCGGTGCCGGCTCATGGAAGCCAGTCCGCGTTGGGTATGTCAGGGCAATACAAAGCCGTCCGGCGAAAAGAGCGCCGGCGCGCTGTCTACCTGCCATGTCTAGTTACGCCAGTCCCCTACCGTATCGAAAAAGACAAACCAAACCCGTCCGCGGACTTGATCCGCGTTGCAAATCCCGCCAATTTAAGCTGGCCGATTCAGGCTGGGTTAAGGGCCAGAGGCCCGTCCCTTTCGATAGATCGACATTACCGAAATCGCTGTGGATAGGGCAAGACCACGTCTAACGGATTTTTAAGGAATCTGGTCAGTGGAGGCGGGTTCGAATGGCGTGCCGCAACGGCACATTTTAACAAAGCCATTGTGATTCAAACCCTTTTCCGGCGAATATGAAAAACCCGGCGCGGCGCGAAATATTCTGAAATATTTTACTTGACAGCCACTTGTCCCCCATCGCCCCGGCTCTATGTGGACAAGCTGTGGATCACCGCCTGTAAGCATCTGAAAAATATAGACTATTTCTGATAGCCAAGAATCTTCAGGTCAGTCCTTTTCAAGCATGCCGACCAACAGCAGGCATGCATATGCCGGCAAAGTATTCCTAATGGTGAAATCCGCATAAGACGCCGTTTCCGGACATTCTTTTTAAGTGCTTGCCGGCAAACGAAAAAACCCGGCACAAACGGCCGGGTTCGAAAGAACGACAGTCTAGGGACGTAATGTCAGGCCGACAGAACCTTGACCCGCTGAGCCAGTCGCGACACCTTGCGGGACGCCGTGTTCTTGTGGATCACGCCCTTGGTTGCGGCGCGCATCAATTCCGGCTCCGCGATCTTGAAGGCAGCCTGCGCGGCGGCCTTGTCACCGGAGGCAAGTGCCTCTTCGACCTGGCGGATATAGGTGCGGACGCGGGAGCGGCGGTTCTTGTTGATCGCTGCGCGGCGTACGATCTTGCGCGTTGCCTTTTTGGCCGAGGATGTATTGGCCATGATGCCTCTCTTCTGATCTGGTGGGCGCATGCGGGATGCCGCAGGGCGCAAAAAACATACGGGCAGCCACGGGGCCACCTCGGTTGGTGCGGCTTATAGTTCAGCTTTTCCGGCGCGTCAACGCTGCCTGGCCTTCTTTTTGGCGGCCAACGGCCTTCTTCTTCGTAGCCGAAGGATTGGCGTCAGCGGTTGGTGAAATTCGGCTTCCGCTTCTCGGCGAACGCCGCCATGCCTTCCTTCTGATCGTCCAGTGCAAACAGCGAGTGAAACAGGCGGCGCTCGAATCGCAATCCCTCGGCAAGCGTCGTTTCAAAGGCGCGGTTGACAGCCTCCTTTGCCATCATCACCGATGGCAGCGAGAAACTGGCGATCTTGGCTGCCGCCTTCAGCGCCTCCTCGACAAGGTCGCCGGCAGGCACGACCCGCGACACCAGACCCGAACGCTCGGCTTCCGCGGCATCCATCATCCGCCCGGTCAGGCACATGTCCATCGCCTTCGCCTTGCCGACGAAGCGGGTCAGCCGTTGCGACCCGCCCATGCCTGGAATGACGCCGAGCGTGATCTCGGGCTGGCCGAACTTTGCCGTATCGGCGGCGATGATAAAATCGCACATCATCGCCAGTTCGCAGCCGCCGCCGAGCGCATAGCCTGCTACCGCGGCGATAACAGGCTTTCGCGCCCGGGTAAGCTCCTCCCAACCGACAAAGAAGTCTTGGGCGTAGGCGTCCGCATAGGAGATCGACTGCATCTCCTTGATGTCGGCGCCGGCGGCGAAAGCTTTTTCCGAACCGGTGATGACCATGGCGCCGATACCGGCATCGGCGCTGAAACCGTTCACGGCAGCGACCACTTCGGTCAGGACCTGCGAGTTCAGCGCGTTGAGCGCCTGCGGCCTGTTCAGCCTGATCAGCCCGACCTTGCCATGCGTCTCGGTGATGATCGTTTCATAGGTCATGGCTGCTTCTCCTCGCTCGCGCTCGTCTAACTCACCGCTGACATGTCCGGCAATAGAAGGTCGATCGGCCGCTCTGCACGATCCGTTCGATGTGGCCACCGCAGCTGGGCTTCGAGCAGGCCTCTCCTTCACGGTCGTAGACGGCGAAGGAGTGCTGGAAATAGCCCAGTGACCCGTCGGTCTGCATATAGTCCCGCAATGAGGACCCGCCAGCCGCGATCGCATCTGATATCACCGAGCGAATGGCTTCGGCGAGGTGTTCGCTTTGGGCCTTGGCTTTCTTTCCGGGCTTGGCGATCGTGCCCGCCTCGCGCAGCGGCGACAGGCTGGCGCGCCACAGCGCCTCCGACACATAGATGTTGCCGAGCCCGGCGATCAGCCTCTGGTCGAGAAGCGCTGCCTTCAGCGGTGATCGCCGCCCTTTCATCAACGAGGCAAGCAGCATGCCGTCCAACGTGTTGCCCGTTGGTTCGACGCCGAGCCCGGCCAGCATTGGATGAACGTCCGGCGGCCCTTCCGCAAACAACATGAAGCCGAAGCGGCGCGGATCATTGAAGATCACGCGGGATCGGGCGCCTGCCGGAGATACGACATGGAAGACGACGTGGTCGTGATTGGAGTTCTTCGAGCGGTCGTGCTGGAAGATACCGCGCATGCCGCTGCCGTCCGCCGTCTCGATGCGGAATGAGCCCGACATGCCGAGATGGCAGATCAGCACGGGACCGCCTTCCAGATCCATCGTCAGATATTTGGCCCGGCGGCCGAGTGCCGTGATCGTCTTGCCGGTCAGCCGCTGCGAGAATTTCTCGGGAAATGGAAAGCGCAAATCCGGTCGGCGCGCCTCGACACGGGCGATGGTGGCGCCTTCCAGAACCGGCTGCAGTCCGCGCCGGACGGTTTCGACCTCCGGCAATTCAGGCATGACCGCCAATCGCCGCATAAAAAGAAGTGCCGTAACGGCCGTGCGCCAGCCCAAGATGCTCGGCCACGGTTTCACCGATGTCGGCGAATGTCGTTCTCAACCCGATGTCGCCGCCCTTGAAACCCGGTCCGGTGCCGATCACCGGAATGCGCTCGCGCGTATGATCGGTCCCTTGCCAGGTCGGATCGTTGCCGTGATCGGCCGTCAGGATGAGAAGATCGCCCTGCCGCAGCCTTGCAAATGCCTCAGGCAGTCGCCGGTCGAAGGCTTCGAGCGCGGCAGCATAACCTGCAACGTCGCGGCGATGACCGAATTCGGTGTCGAAGTCGACGAAATTGGCGAAGACGAGATCGCCGCCGCCGGCATCGTCCATCGCGCCCAGCGCCTCGTCGAACATCGCCATGTTGCCCGCCCCTTTGCGCACTTCCGAGATTCCACGGTGGGCGAAGATGTCGCCGATCTTGCCGACAGCGATGACACGGCTGCCACGCGCCGTCAGCCTATCGAGCAGGGTCGGCTCCGGCGGTGGCACGGCGTAGTCATGACGGTTGTAGGTTCGCTCGAAAGTGGCGGTGGTTTCGCCGACGAACGGCCGCGCGATCACCCGTCCGATCCTCAGCGGATCAACCAGCCTGCGCACCACCTTGCAGAATTCATAGAGCCGCTCGAGGCCGAAATGGACTTCATGCGCGGCTATCTGCAGGACCGAGTCGACGGACGTGTAGCAGATCGGCTTGCCGGTGCGGATGTGCTCCTCGCCGAAGCGCTCGATGATCTCGGTGCCCGGCGCATGACAATTGCCGAGAATGCCCGGCACCTTGCCTTCGCGGATCATCGCCTCGGTCAGTTCAGCCGGAAAGGCGGGAACCGTATCCGGGAAATAGCCCCAGTCCAGGCGCACCGGCAGGCCGGCGATTTCCCAATGGCCCGACGGCGTGTCCTTACCGCTCGAAACCTCCTGCGCCGCGCCGTGGAAGGCAGTGGCAAGCAGATCCGGCCCGCTGCTGGCAAAGCCCAGTCCGGTCGCCGTTTCGGCAGCCTTGCCAAGCCCGAGTGAGGCCATGTGGGGGACAAACAGCGGTCCGCTGCGAAGCCCTTCGCGATCCGCGCGGCCTTCGGCACAGGCTTCTGTGATGTGGGCGAATGTGTTGGCGCCGGCATCGCCGTAGCGGTCTGCGTCGGCCGCGCCGCCGATGCCGAAGGAGTCCAGAACGAAGAGGAAAGCGCGCGCCATCGAGTTGTTGCCAGTTTGAACGACCAGACATAGGGTTCCGCGACTTCATTGGCAATTCGGAAACCAAACGGCAACGGCTAGGCGTGATAGTCCAGTGACGTCGTCTGATGCAGCGGTTTTGGGCAACGACATGCACAAACAAGAAGGCGTGTCGCAACGATGCGACGGACATGGGCATGGGTCTAGAAAAACAGACGGCGGTTTTGTCATGAGCGTTGCGCTGAAGGCGTCTGCTGCCCTCATGCTGGTTCAGGTCGCGTTCTGGTCCAATCCGGCGCATGCCGACTGGCGTGATGATATCGGCACCTTTCGCATCGGCATCGTTGCCGAGCCAGGCGCCGGCAACACCGTTCCGGGGCTGGCTGTGTTGACCGACGCCTACACCAAGGCCTTGGGCATGAAGGTCGAGTTTGTCGTTGCGCGTGACTATGCCGCGTTGATCGAGGCGCAGGCCGATGCCCGCATCGAATACGCGATCTATTCGGCGACCGCCTATGCGACAGCTTCGCAGCGCTGCTTATGTATCGAGCCGCTTGTGGCTCCGGTCGATTCCGACGGCGCGATCGGCATCCGCTCCGTTCTGCTGACGCGGGACGGCAAGCCGCCCGACCTGGCGGCTATGGAGAGCCATCGCATCGCCATGGCGCCTTTGGACAGCGTCGGCGGTTCTCTCTTGCCATTGGCGGCCTTGGCCGAAGAAGGTCGCAAGGTCGCGGAAGACGCACCGTTTCTGGTCCATGCCGACTCGGCCGCGGCAGCCGAAACGATGCTGGTCGATGGCAAGGCCGATGGCCTGTTCGGCTGGGTGACGGCCGTTGCCGACGGCCAGCGGGAAGCATCGGGTACGCAGGCAAGGCTTGAAGCGGCAGGGCTTTCGGCGGCGGCACTTCGGGTCGTATGGTCGTCGGGCCTGCTGAGATATGGCCCCCACGCGGTGCGCAGCGATCTCGACCCGGAAGCCAAGCGCCGGCTCACCGTGTTCCTCACCAACCTCAAGTCGACCACGCCTGATATCTACGACCTCCTGGAATCGGAGCATTCCGGCGGCTTCGCTATCGTCGCGCCGAAGGACTACGAGATGGCGGCTTCTATCGTGCGCTTCGTCTCGGGCAGTGGTTCGCGGCAATAGAACTCCGTCCGCAACGCCCTTCGAACCGCCTGGCGGCGTCTCGGTTCAACAGTTGGTGCAAGGGATCGTCGCGCTTCTGCGCGGACGCAGATAGTAGGTTTCGCTCATCGATAGGTTGTTGAAAGTCGAGCCCAAGCCAAGGCCCAGGACCGTCTTGTAGGTGAGAATGCTGTCGACGCGGATGAGGAAGGTGTCGGCGACCAAGAGTTTTGGTGGAACTGTGGTGGTGGTAGGGCCAGCGCCGTCGCGGCCATCGATCAGCTGGCGCGACCACTTTACCTGCAGCGGCCTCGTTATGTCGGTCGGGACCTGTATTGCCGTGATGGTGATTTTCGGTTTCGAGCGGGTGTAGGGCTGAAGGGTGACGGAACCGATCTCCATGATGGCTTTGAGAGTCGCCTGGTCGGCGGTCGGCTGCTGGGTGACGAGATCAGCCACCATGCTGCCGATACGACTGACCTTCTTGCTGGTCTCTATGGCTTGTGACGCCTCCATTGTCACAAGATACATGATCAGCAGAATAGGCATGATCAAGGCGAATTCGACCGCCGCGATGCCGCGGCGATCGGACCAGAATCGACTTGCTTTCCGCCAAATTCCCGTAGTCCCAAGATGTGCCCCCGCACGCATCATGCCCATTGCCCTTTTTCTTTTACTGCTCGCGCATCCGCCTCGAACTCAGTTGTCGAACGGCTCGTTCTGCCAGGTCACGGACGCGAAATGCAGAGTCTTGTTGCCGCCCATCGACTGGGCCAACAGGTCGGTCATGATGGGCCATTTGTAAAAGACCCGAAGCATGTTCCGCGACTCCGCCGCACCCGCCGTAACGACAAAGTTTTGCTCGGTGGTGCCGTTCGTCAGCTTGACATCGTTGTCCTTGATCTTGAAGCCGGCCAAGGCCGCGTCGGCGAATGTCGCATATTGGCGAAGGTCCACCAGCAGCTGAAGCTTGCAATCCTGGGCGACGATGATCTGCAGTTTGTTGCAGATCGTGGTCTTCAACCCGTCTTCAGTGACGGTGGCTGCCTTTAACTGGCCGGTGCGCAACTGGCGCGCGACATCGTCGGTGATGTTGGCCATCACTTCCTGGGCGGCGAACGAGATGCAGCTTTCCAGAATGGCAAAGACAAGCAATGCGAACGGGACTGAAAGGATCGCGAATTCGATTGCCGTGGCGCCGCGCCGGTCGCGAAGAAAACGGGCGAAAAACCTTGGGCGTCTCGCCTTGTGTTCGCTTGCGGAGCCGAATTCCTTGCTCATGTCTGATCCTGCCGATCTCTATGCGGTCTCGGAAGGAGCATTAGCGCAAACCAATTGAGGTCCGGTTCGAATGACCGTTAAAGTCGGCGCTGGCGTTTTAACCAGCCGATAACCTGAACGGCATTCGGCTACACCATCCTACCGGGCGACGCTCATCTCCGCTTCGGAGGACTTCTCCGCATCGCTCTTGTAGGAGCTTTCGCAATAAGGCGTGCAGGACATCGTCTGTATTTCGGCGCGCCGATAAATACGCACGGACGAGGCGGCCTGCCGCACGACGGTAACCTGCTCGTCGACGATCGGGCTGCCGTCGGTGTCGAGCACGACCAGATTGGTGACGCCGAAGCCTTTGCCGGTCAGCACGATCGTCGAGGCGTCCTGCACGGATGCGTCGGCGATTGCCGGGTTGCCGACCACGATCGTGTCCGCGGGACGCGACAGTTTGACGATCTTAGCCTGGTTCATCGTGACCTCGATGCCGGCGCCGGCCATGGCTGGCGCGACGAAGGTCGTGGCGGCAAGAAGCGCGGCAATCACGATTGACGATCTCGGCTGGGCCATTGAGGCGCTCCACGCAGGCAGACTGATCAACGGAACATGAACGAGATTGGTGAACCAACGGTTAAGCGCGCGATGTTGCCAATGGTCTAATGCTCGACAAGGCCGCCCGCGAGACGCGGTCCAGCCGGCGTCGCAAGCCCACCAAACCCCGATCTGGAAGGTTAGGCGGTACTTTAGCCCGAAGTTAACCACGCAATGTGTTCGAACCGGGAAAGGAATCGGTAAGGCTGTTTATTAAGCCGATCGAAAGAGCTTCTCCCTAGATTGGCAGCATCCGATCAACCATCACAGAAGTTGACGGAAGTGCTGTAACACGTGGAGTAGGAGCTCTCGAATGTCTAATCTCATCGCACGTTTTGTGAAGGACGAATCCGGCGCGACCGCTATCGAATATGGTCTGATCGCCGCTCTCATCGCGCTCGCCATCATCACTGGCGCCGGCACGCTTGGCACTGCGCTCAACGCTAAGTTCACCAACATCGGCGATCGCTTGAACGACGCACCTTGAACGACGCGCAGCTGATCGGCCTTATCGCCGAGCGCTGGATTACGTTTTGGAAAAGGGCCGCCACGTGGCGGCCCTTTTTCCATGCCGCTGCCGACATCAGTCGTCTTTTCGTTCCGGGCCTCATCAATCGTTAATCGAACATGCCTAGATTGAGCCCCGTGAAATCGGACAATAGGCATGGCGCCGATGCTTGAAGCCCTGATCTTCGTCGTTTTTCCGTTCTGCATGCTGTTTGCGGCGATCTCCGACATGCTGTCGATGACGATCGCCAATCGCGTGCCGGTGCTGCTTGTCGTTGTCTTCGCGCTGGTCGCGCCGCTGACGGGTATGGACTGGGCGGCCTATGGCGGACATTTCGCCGCTGGCGCCCTGGTCTTGGCCGTGACGTTCGGGCTGTTTGCAATGGGCGGCATGGGCGGCGGCGACGCCAAGCTTCTGGCTGCCACCGCGATGTGGATGGGTCTCAATGTGAATCTCGTCGAGTATCTTGTCGCCTCGACAATCATCGGTGGCCTGCTGACGCTCGCTATCATCCTCTACCGGAAGTCACTGCTTGCCGCTGTTACTGGCCAGAATCCGTTTCTCCGTCATTTCGCTGACGAGGCAAAAGGTGTTCCCTACGGCGTAGCGCTCGGCCTTGGTGGGTTGCTGACCTATCCGGATTCGCCTTTGATGGTATGGGCGCTCACCAGGCTGTCGGCCTGAGCGCGATTTAATTTCGTTGTCTGTCAGCATTGCCGCAACCGGTTCTCAACAGGCCGGCCCGGCCATTTTGGCCGGCCAGGCCACATTCCGGCTAATTTATGTAAACCTTAAATTAATCACGATCGTAAGTATTACATTAACCTTGTTTTGACGATTGCCGCTGCAAAGTCCGGCTTGGCTACGTGGTTTGCCAGGGCAGGGGTTCGGACAGATGCCAGCATCGCGATTGATAATTCTGAGCGTGGCGGTGGCCGCGGCGGGTGGCGCAGGCTATGTCGCGAAAAACATGGTGGCACCGCCGCCACAGGTCGTCGTCGATTCCGGCCCCCAGGCCCCGGCGGTGGCTCTGCAGGACGTGCTTGTGCTTTCGGGCGACGTTCCGATGGGCAACCCGATCGAAAACAACGTCGCCTGGCAATCCTGGCCCGCCGACGGCGTCAATGCGAATTTCATCACCCGCGCCGCCGAGCCAGAGGCGCTGGACAAGCTGAAAAGTTCCATTGCCCGTGTGGCGATGTATGCCGGAGAGCCTCTGCGGCGTTCCAAGCTGATTGGCGAGGGGCAAAGCTTCATGTCGTCGATCCTGCCTTCCGGCATGCGGGCGGTCGCTACGGCCATCTCGGCCGACACGTCGGCCGGCGGCTTTATTCTTCCGAACGATTTCGTCGATGTCATCATGACTCGCAGGGCCGATGCCAGCGCCGCTGGCGCCGGTTTCAACACTGAGACCATCCTCAAGAACATCCGGGTCCTGGCCATCGACCAGACCATTCAGGAGGACGAGGAAGGCAAGAAAACCAGGGTGGGCCAGACCGCCACGCTGGAACTGACGCCCAAGCAGGCAGAGATCATCACCGTCGCCCAACAAATGGCGGATCGCCTGACCCTGGCACTGCGCGCGGTCGCCGACACGCAGGAAAAGAATCTGGGTGAGGCCGACTATCTCGTTTCCGGCAATGGCCGCAGGGGAACTGTGAGGCTGATCAAGTCGGGCGAAGTTTCCGAAGTAGGGGCAAGGAAATGAGGCTAAGTGGTAAACTGCCGGCAATCGCAGCCGCGGCATTCGGCCTGCTGCTCGTCGGAACGAATGTGCAAGGCAGCGTTGTCGAAGCAAAGAACGCGCAGGTCACGGCATCGACGGCCACCCAGCGCGTCAAGCTGGGTCTCAACAAGTCGGTGGTCATCGACCTGCCGAGCGATGCCTATGACATTCTCGTCGCCAACCCGGCGGTGGCCGATGCGGTGACCCGCACCGCAAGGCGCATCTACCTGTTCGGCAAGGCGGTCGGCGATACGAACATCTTTGTCTTTGGCCCGAATGGCGAGCAGATCGTCAGCCTGGATCTGGCCGTCGAACGCGACGTTGCTGGCCTTGAGGATTATATCAGGCGCTTCCTGCCGACGTCGGCCATCAAGGTCGAACTGCTGAATGACAACGTCGTCCTGACCGGAACGGTCGACACGCCGCTGGACGCAAAACGCGCGGTCGACCTGGCGACGATCTTCGTTTCGGGCGGTGAAGCGACGACGGGCCAATATTCGCAGACCGCGGCCGGCGGTTCGGCCCAGAGCGGTGTCGACATCAATAATCCGGACCAGGAGCGCCGAACCAGCAAGATCGTCAACCTGCTCCAGATCATCGGCGACGATCAGGTCACGCTGAAGGTGACGGTCGCCGAAGTCAGCCGTTCGGTGATGAAGCAGCTCGGCGTCAACATGGTCGGCAGCGGTGGCAGCAACGGCATCAGCTATGGCGCGATCAGCGACAATTTCACCGGTCTCGGCAAGCAACTGTCGAATTCGGGCTTTCAGATCGGCGCGTCGGGGCTGCAGGCTTATGTCAACGCCATGGAGCAGTCCGGGGTCATGAAGACCTTGGCGGAGCCGACCCTGACCGCCGTGTCTGGGGAGAAGGCGACCTTCAAGGTCGGTGGTGAATACAACATGGTGACAAATGTCGACCAGAAGGTATCCACCGACAACCAGACTGGGTTGAAGACCTACACCGTCGAAAAGATCGAGTACGGCATCGGCCTGGAATTCCAGCCGGTAGTGTTGTCTCCCGGCCGCATAAGCCTGAAAGTACGAACCTCGGTTTCCGAGCCAACAACCGAGGGATCCGTATCGTTGTCCGAAGGCGTGACGAGTGCCGGCATGAACGCCCTTTCGCTTCGCAAGCGACTTGCCGACACAACGGTGGAACTGCCATCTGGCGGCTCCATGATGATCGCCGGCCTGGTTCGCGACGATGTCAGGCAAGCCGTCAACGGATTGCCTGGGCTGACAAAGATACCGGTGCTCGGCGCGCTCTTCCGCAGCAGGGACTTCGTGCGCAACGAGACCGAGCTCGTCATCATCATCACGCCCTATCTGGTGAAGCCGGTGGCGCGCAACGACCTTGCCAAGCCGGACGACAATTTCAACGCCGCCAGCGACGGCGCCGCCATGTTCCTCGGCCGCGTCAATCGCGTCTACGGCACTATGCAGACCGACAAGCCTAACGGCCGCTACCACGGCGTCGTCGGCTTCATCTACAAGTAAGCGGGGAAGCGGACATGTCTCAGTCAGCATTGAAGGCAAGCACCATCGCCACTAGGATGCGCCTTGGCAGTTCGCAGGTCTGCCGGCGAGCCGTTCCGGTCGTGGCGGTTGCAGTGGCGGCGCTGCTCGCCGGCTGCGCCCATCGCGACAGCATCACGGTTGGCGCCATCCCGGATGACTATCGCACCAACCATCCAATCGTGATCGCGGAGAAGAATCAGAAGATCGACCTGCCTGTCGGGGCCGGTGACCGCGGCATGACCGGCTCGCAGCGCGATACGCTTCTTGGCTTCCTCGACGGCTATGACAAGAGCGCCGCCCCGACGCTGACGATCCAGGTCCCGAGCGGATCGGCCAATGAGATTGCCGCGACGGCGGCCGGCCGTGATTTCGCCAGGCTCGCAGTCGCCAGCGGCATCAAGCGCAACCGCATCGTCGTGGTCTCCTATCAGGCCGGCTCGAGCGAGACATCCGCCCCGGTTCGCGTCTCCTATATCTCGGTGAGAGCCCAGACCGACAAATGCGGACGCTGGCCCGACGACCTCGTCGATACGTCGGAAAACAAGCACTATGCCGATTTCGGCTGCTCCTATCAGAACAATCTTGCCTCCCAGATGGCCAATCCGGCCGATCTGCTCGGCCCGCGCAAACCCTCCACAATCGATGCTGAAAATCGCGGCGCGGTGATCGATGTCTATCGTGCAAGAGGCATTTCGGACGAGTTCCTCGGCAATTCGGAAGTGACGTACTGAGCCGCCAGTCTCGGATTGAACAGGCCACGGAAAAGAGCATGACGATGAGCAACCTTGCCTACGATGCCCCGGTGGACGGCAGCGATACCTCGCAACAGGATATCGCCGCGATGCAGGCGTTGCGGCCGATCCCGCGCATCTCGATCCAGGCATTTTGCGAGACCGAGGGCGTTGCCAATCCGGTCGAGCGCGCCGGCGAGGATCGCCGCATGACGAAGGCGCATCTCAAGGTCCATATGGGTGGCGTCCCTACCGCCATCGAATTCTACCAATCGGCGCCAACGCCCAACCTGATCCTGCTGGAATCGCGCAGCGAGCCGAAGCAATTGCTGGAGCAACTCGCCCAACTCTCGGAATATTGCGATCCGACTTCCAGGGTGGTGGTGATCGGTCATTACAATGATGTCGGTCTCTACCGCGAACTCATCCGCAACGGCATTTCCGAATATGTGATCGCACCGGTGTCGATGGCCGACATCGTCAGCGTGGTGTCGTCGATTTTCATCGATCCGGAAGCCGAGCCGCTCGGCCGCTCGATCGCTTTTGTCGGCGCCAAGGGTGGTGTCGGCTCCTCGACGATTGCCCACAATGTGGCTTGGGCGATGTCCTCCCTGTTCAAATCCGAAGTGGTCGTCGCCGATCTCGATCTGGCTTTCGGCACAGCCAACATCAATTTCGACCAGGATCCGGCGCAAGGCATCGCCGAGGCGGTGTTTTCACCGGAGCGCATCGATGAAGTCTATCTTGATCGGTTGTTGACCCAATGCGCCGAGCATTTGTCACTGCTGGCAGCGCCTTCGACGCTCGAACGGGTCTATGATTTCGATCCCGAGGCCTTCGCGCAGCTCATCGACACCGCTCAGCGCAGCGTGCCGCTTTTGGTGCTCGATGTTCCCCATGCCTGGACGGGCTGGACCAAAAACACCTTGGTCAAGGCCGACGAAGTCGTCATCACGGCGACGCCGGAGCTGGCCAATCTGCGCAACACCAAGAACCTCGTCGACATGCTCAAACGGCTTCGTCCCAACGACCCGCCGCCGAAGCTGATCATCAACCAGGCCGGCGTCCCGAAGCGCCCGGAGATTTCGCCGTCCGATTTCGCCGAGCCGCTCGGCCTGTCGCCGATGTCGGTCATTGGTTTTGATCCGTTGCTGTTCGGCAATGCCGCCAACAACGGACGCATGCTCGGCGAAATGGATGCCAAGAACCCGGTTGTCGCGATAATCAACGAAATGGCGCATGTGCTGACCGGGCGCAGCGAAATCAAGGTCAAGAAGAAGGCCGGGCTCGGCAACCTGCTCGGCAAGCTCTCGCGCAACAAGAAGTGACGCTTCAGCAGTGGAATCGGTAGTCGATCATGTTTGGTAAAAGAGGCAACGACGACGGCAACCGGTTCACGCCGGAATTTCGCCAGCCGGCACCGGCGCCTGTTGCGCCGCCAGCTGCAAGTTCCGCGGACACGGCGGTTCTGGCTCGGCCCGCGGCTGCGCTAAGCGCACCTGTCGCGCCGCCGGTGCGCCGTGCGGTCGAGGCACCGCCATTGGCGCCTGAACCAAAGCGGGTACAGCGCGAAAAGAGCGAAACGTACTACGACACCAAGAGCCAGGTTTTTTCCGCGCTCATCGACACCATCGATCTGTCGCAGCTTTCCAAGCTTGATCCTGAAAGCGCGCGCGAGGAAATCCGCGACATCGTCAACGACATCATCGCGATCAAGAATTTCGCGATGACGATCGCCGAGCAGGAAGAGCTGCTCGAGGACATCTGCAACGATGTGCTCGGCTATGGGCCGCTCGAGCCGCTGCTCGCACGCGACGACATCGCCGACATCATGGTCAATGGCTCCAGGAACGTCTACATCGAAGTCAACGGCAAGGTCGAACAGACCGGCATCCGCTTCCGTGACAACCAGCAGCTCCTCAACATCTGCCAGCGCATCGTCAGCCAGGTTGGCCGCCGTGTCGACGAATCCAGCCCGATCTGCGACGCGCGCCTTCCCGACGGCTCCCGCGTCAACGTCATCGCGCCGCCGCTCTCCATCGACGGCGCCACGCTCACCATCCGCAAATTCAAGAAGGACAAGCTGACGCTCGATCAGCTGGTCAAGTTCGGCGCCATCTCACCGCAGGGCGCCGAAGTTCTCAAGATCATCAGCCGTGTTCGCTGCAACATCGTCATCTCTGGCGGTACCGGCTCTGGCAAGACGACGCTGCTCAACTGCCTGACCAACTACATCGACCGCGAGGAACGCGTCATCACCTGCGAGGACTCGGCCGAGCTGCAATTGCAGCAGCCGCATGTCGTGCGCCTTGAAACCCGTCCGCCCAATCTGGAGGGCGAGGGTGAGGTGACGATGCGCGACCTGGTCAAGAACTGTCTGCGCATGCGGCCCGAGCGCATCATTGTCGGCGAAGTGCGCGGACCCGAAGTGTTCGATCTTCTGCAGGCGATGAACACCGGCCATGACGGCTCGATGGGAACGATCCACTCGAACAGTCCGCGCGAATGCCTGAACCGTATCGAATCCATGATCGCCATGGGCGGTTATTCGCTGCCGCAGAAGACAGTGCGCGAAATCGTCGTCGGTTCCATCGACGTGATCATCCAGGCGGCGCGTCTGCGCGACGGATCGCGCCGCATCACCCACATCACCGAGGTGATCGGGATGGAGGGCGACGTCATCATCACGCAGGATATCGTCCTCTACAACATCAAGGGCGAGGACGCCAATGGCAGGCTGCTGGGAGAGCACGTATCGACCGGCATCGGTCGGCCGCATTTCTGGGAGCGGGCCCGCTACTATGGCGAGGAGCAGCGCCTCGCCATTGCGCTCGAGGCGATGGAGAAACGCGCTGACTGACGCATCCTGGGGCGTAAGGGTTCGGGCCAATGTTTGGAATTGACGGCACAGTACTGGCGTTTGTCGTGCTCGCCGGCTTCAGCGCCGGCGCCGTCGCCTATGCATTTCTGTTCACCCGGATCAGCAACGAGAAACAGGTCGGCAAGCGGCTCGAAACGATCAGGACCGCCGAGACGGATCGCTCGGTCGTCAAGGCTTCGCGCGACCGCGTGGCGGAAGCCACCAAGCGGCGCAAGTCGGTTCAGGACTCGCTCAACGAACTCGACGCAAAGCAGAGAACGAAGGACAGCGCCGTCAAAAAGCCGCCGCTGAAAGCCCAACTCCGTCAGGCCGGCCTGAAGACCACCATCGAGCGCTTCTATATATATTCCGCCGTATGCGGCCTCGTTTTGACGATGGCCGCCTTTGTGGCCGGAGCACCGATGCTCGCCTTGCCGGGCGTGCTGCTGGCCGGAGCGCTGGGCCTGCCGCGCTGGTTCGTCTCGTTCCGTCGCGCCCGCCGGGTCAAGGCGTTCCTCAACGAATTTCCGAACGCGCTCGACATCATCGTGCGCGCGGTCAAATCCGGCCTGCCGCTGAACGATGCCGTACGCCTGATCGCCAACGAATCGCCCGAGCCAGTGAAGACCGAGTTTCGTCGCATCGTCGATTCGCAGCAGATGGGCCTCTCGATCCCCGATGCGACCTTGCGCATGCCCGAAACCATGCCTTGCACGGAGGCAAGCTTCTTCGGCATCGTCATCCAGATTCAGTCGCAGGCCGGCGGCAATCTCTCCGAGGCGCTGGGCAATCTTTCGCGCGTGCTTCGCGATCGCAAGAAGATGAAAGCCAAGGTCGCGGCGCTGTCGATGGAAGCGAAGGCGTCCGCCGCGATCATCGGTGCGCTGCCCTTCATCGTCGCCTTTCTCGTCTACCTGTCGAGCCCGGCCTATCTCATGCCGCTTTTCACCACCAGCGTCGGAAATCTGATCCTTGGTTGCTCGGCGGTCTGGATGTCGATCGGCATCCTGGTGATGCGCAAGATGATGAACTTCGAAGTCTAGGATGCTGGCATGACCGAGCAAGTCATCAAAACCCTGACGGATCCGAGCTTCCTGATCGCGCTGCTGGTCGCAATAGCGGTGTTTGCGACCGCCGTCACCTTGCTGCCGGCGTTTGGCGGAAACCAGCTCAAGTTACGCATGAAAACCGTCGCGCTGGAACGCGACGAACTGCGTGCCAAACAGCGCGCCCGGCTAGCAGTCGAGGCGGATCGCCGTCGCAAGGGCCTGCGCGAGGAACAGTCGGTTGGTATGCGCAACATTGTCGACCGGCTGGATCTGAGGCGCGCGCTCGCCGATGAGGGCACGTTGCAGAAACTCAAGGTGGCCGGGTTTCGCGGCCAGAATCCGCTGACACGTTTTCTTTTCTTTCGTCTCGTGCTTCCCTTTGTCGGTTTCGCGCTGGCCGCAATCTACATCTTCGTGCTCGGAGGGTTGCCCGACAAGCCATTGGTCATCAGGCTGTTCGTCTGCATCCTCGTTGCATATGGCGGCTTCTACGCACCGGTCATCTATGTCAACAACCGCGCCACCAAGCGCAAGCAGTCGATCCAGATGGCATGGCCGGATGGGCTCGATCTGATGCTGATCTGCGTCGAATCGGGCATGTCGGTGGAAGCAGCACTCCGCAAGGTCGCCGACGAGATCGGCGCGCAATCGGTAGCGCTGGCGGAAGAATTCATCCTCACCAACGCCGAGCTTTCCTATCTGCCGGAGCGCAAGCAGGCCTACGAGAACCTGGCAAGCCGCACCGGCCTGGATTCGGTCAAGTCGGTGTCGCAGGCACTCGTCCAGGCGGAGCGCTACGGCACGCCGGTGGCGCATGCACTGCGCGTGCTTGCCGCCGAAAGCCGCGACATGCGCATGAATGCAGCCGAGAAGAAGGCCGCCGCCTTGCCGCCAAAGCTCACCGTGCCGATGATCCTGTTTTTCCTGCCGGTGCTTTTCGCAATCATTCTGGGCCCCGCCGGCATTCAGGTCAGCCAGCGCGGTATCTTCGGAGACCATCCGGCACCTGCAGCAAGCCAGTAGCGGCGAGGAAAATCCCTGTACGATATGAAGAAGCGGGGCGGGCGGGCGGGGGGGGGGTTGCATGAAGCTGATGTGGGTGTTGGGGCCCACGGGGGGGGGGGGGGTGGGGGGTGGGGGGGCG